>CAYUBU010000391.1:0-5230 GCA_964443105.1 uncultured Nitrospirota bacterium | reverse complement strand
GTGGCGCGGGGTGACGGGAAGGTACTACACGTAGCTGGTGCGTTTCAGGCGGGGCGGCGGGCAGGGGCGGGCCCAGGAGGTGTCCTGGGGCAGCCTGAATGGTGCCAGCCCCCCCCAGAGGGTGGTCGGCACGGGGAATTTAGTCCTTTATTTCACGAATCTCAGAGCTTTCAGCCGTTTCTTCCTCGCTTCCCTTTGTTTTCTTTTCTTTTTCTCAGAAGGCTTCTCATAGAACTTCCGACCTTTGATCTCCTTAAAAAGACCCTCCTTCTGGAGTTGGCGCTTCAAGGCTCTCAATGCCTTTTCCACATCATTATCGTAAACGCGGATGGACAAGATGGTATCACTCCCTTCCTCTGTGCTCCAGGCTCCGGGCACCTGGGTAAACGTTGCAATTTCAAGAGACTTCAAAGGGTGCACCCTCTCTGAAGCGGCCCCTTTCTTATGAAAACCGAACCAGTATACGCAATTTTTTTGACAAAGTAAACAATTATTTGAAAAGCGGGTGGCCGGAACAGAAGCGGACTGCCCCTCAGTGATGCCGGGCCGGCCGGGGGCGGCAGGAAATCAGGCCGGGCCTTTGTCTATAAAGAGAGTCATGATCATGTTATAGCCGAAAAGCGCAATGGAGAAAACCTCTACCAGTGCTGAGAGCACATAGAGGGAATAGAGGGGGGCACCGGATGTGACCTGACCCATTGTGGCGATGAGGGCCATTCCAATGAGCCCCGTATTGGCGAGCCAGAACTGCACTTCCCCCAGGCGGTTGCTGTGGAGCGGTTTGCCGCTGAAGCGCGGCAGAATATGGTATCCCACGCCGAAAATCAGCATGGACATCCACCCCAGAAGATTAAGGTGGACATGGGCAAAGCGGAGGTGCACCGCCCCGGGATGGATGACCATCACCACGCCCAGGATACTGGCGAGCATCAGGTAGACAATCCCCATGAGGATGAACCGTTTTACAAATCCTTCCATGAATCATTCCTCCATGCGCCTTTGACAACGGGAAGAGCATTTGTCCTCAGTCTACCGTGAAAAAGAATAAGCTCTGTGATACAGGTCACGGTAAGCCAAAATCAGCTGATATAGATTGGTGACATAGGGGGGAAGGGCGTCCCAGGGACTAAGGAGCCTTGCTCTGAATGGCTTGAAAGAAACATCAATGGAGGATAGAAAATGAAAGCAGCGACCAAAGAGACAGTCATCGGTGACGTGATCAAAGATTCACCGGAGGCGAAAGCCGTCATTCAGAAACACTTCGGGAGCGGCTGTTTTACCTGCCCCGGTGTGAACATGGAGAGCATTGCTTTTGGTTCCACCATGCACAATCTCGACCCCCAGAAGATTGTGGATGAAATCAACGCAGTGCTCGAAGCCGCGGCCGGGAGTCCATCGTCAAACAAAGGTTAGTATCAGAGTATTCTCTGACACCCTAAGAAACTGGAGATGTCTTGCCCCATGCAGCCCACGGTATGGGCACGATTACCCCTTGGGCCGTCGTGGCCTTGCGGACTTGCGGCTTCGACGACCGTAGAAACTTTGTGCCCCGAAATACCCGATTCCTTTTGGCGAACAGGCCCCACTCCTTTGTCCCTCTCTTTGATTGTTGACACAGAACTTTACACATGTTATCAATAAGATAATTCAATTTACATCACAGTTTACTAAAAGTTCCTTCAAGTGGTGCCTTTCAGGCCGGCATCTGTGTCTCCTCTTTTGAGGCCAATTAAGTATGCCTTCCCGTCGCCCGAGCAAAGGGGTCTCGAAAAAGAAGAAAGACCTTCCGGCGGGCAAGGTCCGCCAGTCTTCTGCCAAAAAGCAAGACGCCGCCCGGAAGAAGACGATCTCCCCGAAAAATAGCGAACACTATCAGATTCTCTTCCATAAGGCCCGGGACGCCATGTTTGTGGCCGATCCGGAGACGGGACAACTCACCGACGCCAATCTCGCCGCGGTCCGGCTCACAGGATATTCAAAGAAGAAGCTTCTGACCATGGGGGCCGATGAACTCCATCCGCCCGAGGTCCGGGACGCCGCAATGGCCGGATTCAGGCGGCATACCGAAGGCTCCCGGGAGGAGTTGGAGAGTGCTGTTCTGACGGTCCGGGGAAAAAGGATTCCCGTAGCCATCAACACCAGCCGCATCGAAGTCGATGACCGGGCACTGCTCCTGGGAATTTTTCGGGATATCAGCGGGAGGAAGAGAACAGAGGAAGAACTCCGCAAGTCGCAGCTGCAAGCGGAAACGCTCAGTCGAACCGCACTGGCCATCATCAAAATAGACGATCCGGTCAAGCGCTGCGCCTATCTTCTGGATCAGGCCAGGGAGATCACCGGAAGCGCCGGCGGTTTCCTCGGCGCCATTGATGAAGAGACGGGATTCCTTCTTTCCGCGACCCTTTTGGACAGGAAAGGGCGCCGGCCCGGCCGTCTTGACAAGAAGGTGCTTGCCACCGATTTCAAAGGCCCTTTGAGAAAGGTCATGAAGGGGAAGAAGGTGTTCTGGTCCAAGGGGGTCGGCGACCGGCCCGGTGTCGGCGACCTGCCATTCGGGCGGGCCCGAATCGCCGATTATCTCCTGGTTCCCTCTATTTCAAAAGGGGAGATTATAGGTATTATGGGACTGTCGAGGCCTGCGGGCCGCTACAGCGATGAAGCGGTCTCTCTGATGACCGAAATCTCCAAACTCGTCACCATCACACTCCTCAATTTACGGGATTTTCTCGAGAAGGAGCGGGCGTCCCGGGCGGCGGCACAAGGGCGAAAATTGCAGCAGAATCTACTCAAGATCTCCCGGGACCTGCCGTTAGCCAAGACGCTGCCGGAAGCCTGGCCCCGGGCTGCCAGACAGATTGCCGAGACCGTCGGCGCCGTCGCCTCATCCCTTTACATACCGGACAAAGAAGGAACGAACTTTCAGGTGGTTGCGGTTTACGGCTTTTCAAAAAAAGCGTCGAAGACGGTCCGTACCGATTTGAAAGTGCCCATTTCCGTGCAAACATTGACGGGGAGCGCCTTTCTGAGCGGCAAGCCGGCTGTTGCCGCTGATGTGGAAGCCGATGAACGCCTCTGGGACGCCAATGATGTTGCACTGATCGGGGGGTACCGGTCGGTGGTGGCGATTCCCATCATGATCAATGAGTCGTGCATGGGTGTGGGCGTCTTCTATTTCAAGGAAGCGCAAGAGTTGTCAGAAGAGCAAGTCGATCTCGTGGAACTGGCCATTCAGCAGTTGACCCCGGCTCTGGCGAGAATTGCCTACGGGGACAAAATTGCCGAATCGGAAAGCAGGTATCGGGCTCTCGTTGAAAGCTCCCTGGTCGGCGTCTATCTGATTCAGAACGGCGTTTTTAAGTACGTCAATCCCCGGATGGCGGAAATCTTCGGATACACGCAGGCTGAACTGATCCAAATGAAGGGCCCGGAAGATCTCACCGACCCGGCCGATTGGCCCCTGGTGCAGAGCAATATCCGGCAAAGGATGGCGGGGGAGCGTAACGCCATCCAGTACAGCTTCAAGGGGCGGCGAAAAACAGGAGAGGCGATTGAGCTGGAGTTGTTCGGAAGCCGGGTCACCTATCAGGGGGCACCGGCTGTTGCGGGAACGTTGCTCGACGTCACCGAACGTTCCCGGGTGCATCGGGCAATGAGTGAGATCGCCCAGGGGACTGCATCCCGGGTCGGTGAAGCCTACTTCAGATCCACCGTCGAATATCTGGCAAAGAGCCTTGAGATGGATTATGCCCTGGTGGGCGAGCTCGTTGGCGGGCACGCCGGCCGCGTGAAAACACTGGCCGTATATGCCTGCGGTGAGGCCTCAGACAATTTCGAGTACGATCTTGCCGGTACGCCCTGTGAGACCGTCGTGGGAAGAACTTTTTGCGCTTATACCTCCGACGTGCAGGAACAGTTTCCCCAGGATCATCTACTCGGAGAGATGGGTGTCGAGGCCTATGTGGGGATGCCTCTCTTCAATTCATCGGGGCGTGCCCTCGGCATCATGGTTATCATGGGCAAGAAGCCGCTCTCAAGAATGGCCGACATCGAATCGACGCTCCGCATCATGGCGACCCGGGCCTCGGCGGAACTGGAACGGAAGCAGGCCGAGCAGCGCCTGCAGCGGGAACGGGATTTTTCATCGGCGGTCCTCGATACCATCGGTTCGGTGATCACCGTACTTGACGGGGAAGGCCGTATCGTCCGGTTCAACCAGGCCAGCGAGGAGGTCACGGGGTATACCTTTGAGGAGGTTAAGGGACAACCTGTCTGGGACGTGCTCATACCGCCATCCCAGATCGATGCGGTTCGGGAGGTGTTCCAAGAGCTCAAAGCGGGCCATTTCCCCAATGCCTATGAGAACCACTGGGTGACCCGATCCGGCGAACGGCGGCTGATTTCCTGGTCCAACACAGCCCTTGTGGGTTCTGGCGGCGAGGTGGAATATGTCATAGCCACGGGGATTGATGTCACCGAACAGCGCAGGGCCCAGGAGGCCCTCAAAGCGTCTCACGAGAGGATGCTTGTTGTCTTGAACAGCCTGGATGCCTTGGTCTATGTGGCCGACCTCACGACCCACGAGGTCCTTTTTGTCAATGAATACGGCCGCAGCATTTTTGGAGATATCACCGGCGGGGTCTGCTGGAAGACCCTTCAGCAGGAGCAGACCGGGCCCTGCGCCTTCTGTACCAATGAGCGGCTGCTGACGGCGGAAGGTGAACCGGCGGGAACGCTCCGATGGGAGTTTCAGAATACCGTCAGCGGCCAATGGTTCGATATTCGGGATCGGGCCATTCCCTGGGTGGACGGACGGCTGGTGAGACTGGAGATCGCAACGGACATTACCGATCGCAAAGAGATGGAAGACACTTTGCATAAGAGCCAGGAAAGCCTCTTTGACGCGCAAGAGATTGCGAAACTCGGCAGCTGGGACTGGGATGTCGTCAAAAACACCCTTCAGTGGTCTGACGAGGTCTACCGGATTTTCGGATTGGAACCCCAGGTGTTCGGGCCGACCTACGAAGCTTTTATGGAACGGGTCCATCCCGATGACCGGGAGCAGGTGGGCCGTTCCAATGACGCGGCTTTGGTTCACGATGCGGCCCACGATATGGATCACCGCATCGTTCTACCCGACGGCGCCGTCCGGACGGTTCATGAAAAAGCCAAGGTCTTTCGGGATGAGGAAGGCAAACCCGTCCGAATGGTGGGAACGGTGCAGGACGTGACC
>CAYUBU010000390.1:0-21423 GCA_964443105.1 uncultured Nitrospirota bacterium | reverse complement strand
TGCATCAGTCCGGCATCAACGGAGGCGGGATGAACCAGTAGTCCTATCCGTCTCGATTTTAGCAGGGACGGCGGCGTCATCTGAATGTGGTCCAGGCCGGTTGTGACCATAGGCTGCAAGCTTCAAGAAAGAATCGATCCGGCTTGACGCGCCGGGGTGAGCTACCCGATTTCTGCGAAATTTATAACATAGAGACGGAAGACAAGTCCACCTCAATTCTGCCGGCACTTTACCCCTCATTGCTCTTGGGTACGGCGCTGCCGAAGCAGTGCGGGAATACTGCCTCCCCTTGGTGTCCATGTCCTTCGAGGGTCAGGCAGGTCAGCATAGGTCAATATCTCTTGATCTTGGAAAGCCAATCTGCTATTCTGCGATATCCCGGGTATCATGGATTCCTCTGAATTTTAATCATCTGCAATGTTCCTGTTCCCTCACGGGACATGTGGGGCAAAAAGACGGCGGGTGCGGCTTACGTAAATGGCAAGACGCTCGGAGAAGAGCCGGTCGGCAGTCCATTTATAGATACGATTAAGATTTCTTTCGCTGTGAGGAGGGCTCTGTGTTCTCGCGGCGGGCGGCTTAACAGCCCCTGGGTGAAACAGGTCGGGTCTTTCATGACGAGCGATTAGGAGGATACTATGCGGCTGGTGTTGAAAAAAGGTGTGGATATCCTCTCAGACCTTGGTGCTGTCAAGTCCCTGGATGAGGCACGTAAATGCTTCCAGGCAAAATGTGACAAGGAAAATCTTGCCAAGATCGGCAGAATTGCCAATGAGGAGGCCCTGCTTAAGATTGCCAACGCCATCGCCATGCTCCGGCCCGACAGTGTATGGATCAATTCGGGCTCCAATGCCGATCGAGAGACCACGAGAAAGATGGCTGTGGCCGCAGGTGAAGAATTTCAGATGAAGCTGAAAGACCATACCTGCCATTATGATCTGCCTGAAGACCAGGCCCGTCTGGTCAAACAAACATTCCACATTGTCAATGAGGACGAGGACATCTCGGTCCTGGCGAAGAAAATGCTCCGCTCCGAAGCCCATCCCTATATCCGGGATGTGATGGCCGGCGCCATGGAGGGAAAGACCATGCTGGTCTCCTTCTGGAATCGGGGGCCCATAGGGGCTGCGGCAGCCATACCGGCCATCATGATTTCCGACTCCTACTACGTGGTCCATTCGGGGAATATCCTCTATCCCGGCGTGTTTGACCAGTTTGATTCTGAAGTGGAGCGTGCCGGTGTTTTCTTTACCAACACCCACACCATGGGTACCTTCAAAAGTGAGGACGTTCCCAAAGCCAGGATCTTTATGGATAGAAGCTGGCAGACAACCTACACCATGTACTGCACCTACGCGGGCAATACACTGATGCTGAAAAAGGGGAACCATCGCTTCACCGTCGATCTTTGCACCTACTTCCGGGAAGAAGACCAGATTTCGGAGCATATGTTTCTCACAGGTTTGTCGGGACCGGGGGGCCGGAAGACCTTTTTCGCCGGCGCCGCCCCTTCGGGCTGCGGAAAGACAACCACGGCCATGGTGGGCACCGACTTCATCGGCGACGACCTGGCACAGATCTGGATCGAGAAAGACGGGACCTTGCGGGGGGTAAACCCGGAGATCGGCATTTTTGGAATCGTCAAAGACGTGAACCGTGACGGCGACCCCTACTTGATGCGATGTCTTCGGGGGGATCGGACTGCGGAAGTCATCTGGTCCAATGTCCTCGTGGACGACAACCTGGTTCCCCATTGGACAGGACACGGCGAGGAGATGCCCGCCCGAGGAAGGAACTGGCTGGGGGATTGGACACAGGACACGAAAGACTCCGAGGGGAAACCTGTACCCCCGTCTCATCCCAATGCCCGGGCCACTTTGAGCTGTTCCTCCATAGAAAATTACAATCAGAAACTGGGAGAAAGTTCTCAGGGGGTCCCGATCAAAGTGATTACCTACTCGGGACGGGACAGTGACACCATGCCTCCCGTTTGGGTGGGAAAAACTCCCGACCATGGGGTTGCGATCGGTGCCTCTATCGTCTCGGCCGCGACGGCAACCGAGGTCGGTGCTACCGGTGTCAACCGTCAACCCTGGGCCAACGCCCCTTTTGTCCCGGGACCCCTTGCCGATTATATGGGCGCACAATTCAAGTTTTTCAACAGCCCTCGACTCCAGCAGAAGCCGATCATGGCGGGCCTCAATTATTTCCTGACCCACGGCGCGCGAGGCGGCAATCCTCAGGATACGCGGCTTCTGGGTGAGAAGCGGGATGTGAAAGCCTGGCTGACGTGGCTGGAACGACGGGCCCACAACGAAGTGAAGGCCATTACCACGCCCATCGGCCATCTTCCCCTGTTCACCGACCTGCAGGTGCTCTTCCGGGACACGATTGACAAGGAGTACACCCGGGATTTGTATGATAAACAGTTCTCATTGTATCTGAAGCGTATCATCGCCCGCATCGACCTTCAGAAGGCTGCCTACTGCAAGGAAAAGGACTGTCCGCCGCGCATTTGTGAAGTCTATGAAGAGCAGCGAAGTGGACTTATGGAACTTCGTAAAAAGTTCGGCGACGTGGTCACCCCGGATCAGCTCATGGAAGCCGGCGGGATTGCCTAGCTCCTACTCCTGGCCCCACATGAATTCTCAGGCATTGCGCCACAACAAGAAAGGCCTTTGCCTGACGACAGAACCTTAATGCACCCCGCCGTCCTTCACCAATCGGCCTTCTTGCTGACTGATTCGGTCCTGTCCATAACGACGCAGCTGCAGACCACAGGAACAATCATGATTTCCCGTGGGGATTCATGAAATTTCAGGAAAGGTGTTCCAACAAAAGGGCGATTACCAGTCCGTGAGTTTCCGCAGGGCGGCACGGAAAGGACCGATGACGGCAGGATCTTTGAAATAAACTTTCTTCATGTAGTCGAGGGCGAAGGCGTAGTCCTCAAAACGGTTGGAGAGGTCTTTATAGAGCGGGGCGTCCTGTTTCTCCGCGAGTCTGTCGAATTCGGAGACAGAAGAATAGGAACTCTTACCCTGATCGACATAGTACACGAGTGCTGAATTACTTACCACGAAGTCCCGGAACATTCCGGTCATAAAGAGTGTATAGTCACCTACATGTTTGCGTATTTCCCGTTCACGGAAGGGACTAAAATGGGGGCTCTGCAGGTCAAGGGCGCTGTTGGCTTCTGTGAGAAAGTCAATGATATATTCCAACCGATCGCCGCTGGCATTCTTGATCTTGTAAAGTTCTTCGGTCGAAGCGAATCGGGCCAGCAGATGGGCGAGATAATCAACGACTTCTTCATTGCTGATTAAGAGTTGATTGAAGCAGAGGACAGTCATTTCCCTGAAGAACTTCTCCAATCGATCCATGCCACCGATCTCCGCCATCGAGCACCTCCGGAAAGTGAACCATAAAACCCTTGCCCTTTTAATGGTTTAATTTTACCATAGCACGTCTATAAGTTCAAACAACCCATCGCGGCTATCCCTTGCCCCTTGTCTGGGCCGGGCATGGACCGCGATTGCCCCTGTGCATCGTCAGGACCGTACTGGCAAAGCTTTCAGGTATACAATGGATCACTCAGACGAGTACCTTCGGGCATTAAAGGACGGAGACCGGGAATTCATCTGGCATCCCTTTACCCAGATGCAGGAATACGCCCTCGAAGACCCTGTGATTATCGAAAAGGCCGAGGGCACCCAGTTAATCGATATTGAGGGGCGACGGTACATGGACGGCGTCTCATCCCTCTGGGTGAACGTGCATGGCCACAGGCACCCGGTGATCGATGGGGCGATCAAGGCGCAAATCGACCGGGTAGCCCATTCTACTCTCCTGGGTCTCTCCAATGTCCCGGCAATCGAACTTGCCAGGAAGCTGGTGGAGATATCACCCAAGGACTTAAGCCGGGTCTTCTATTCCGACAGCGGTTCCTCGGCCGTTGAAATCGCGTTAAAGATGGCGTTCCAGTATTTCCAGCACCGCCGCGGCAGAGAGTGCCGGAAAACAGGTTTCATCGCCCTCACGAACGCTTATCACGGAGACACCATCGGGTCGGTCAGTGTGGGAGGAATTGCCCTCTTTCATGAACTCTTTCGACCGCTTCTCTTTCCTTGCACCTTCGCGCCGGGACCCTATTGTTACCGCTGTCCCATTGACGAGAGCTACCCCGCCTGCGGTCTGGCTTGCGCCGATGCGCTGGAAACGGTTGTGCGAGACGTGCATCACGAAACGGCGGGGCTCATCGTGGAACCGCTGGTTCAGGGTGCGGCGGGGATGCTGGTGGCACCGGAGGGATACTTGACCCGGGTGCGGGAAATCTGTGACCGTTATGATCTGGTCATGATCGCCGATGAAGTGGCCACCGGCTTCGGTCGGACGGGAACGCTCTTTGCCTGCGAGCAGGAGGGGGTCAGTCCCGATCTGCTTTGCCTGGCCAAGGGGATTACGGGAGGGACCCTGCCCCTTGCCGCCACCCTGGCAAATGACAGAATTTACTCTGCCTTCCTGGGTGCCCACGATGAGCTGAAGACCTTTTTTCACGGCCATACCTACACAGGCAATCCTCTTGCCTGTGCCGCCGCGCTGGCGAATATTTCTCTCTTTGAGGAGGAGGATTTCTTCCCCAGCCTGACGGCCAGGATCAATTTTTTATCGGAGCGGCTTGAGTCCCTGAGTCCTTTGCATCACGTGGGGGAGATCAGACAGAAAGGCATGATGGTCGGCATCGAACTCGTTCAGGATGCCCGGACAAAAGAACCTTATCCATTGAAAGAAAAGATGGGACACCGCGTCATTCTTGCAGCCAGGGACCGAGGGCTGATTCTTCGACCTCTTGGCAATGTCATCGTCCTCATGCCCCCCTTGTGCATGGACGAGACCGAATTGGAAGCCCTGGTTTCCATGACCGCCCAATCCATCGCCGAAGTGACGGAAGAATAATCATCACCTTATTTTGCCCGGCCCTGCAGGTACGCCAGGTCCTTTTTCTGAGTGGCCTTGGTGCCGATTCTCAAGACCTTGTAGCGTCCCTTTACAGACTGGCTGTAATAAATCCTTCCCGATGAGCCGAATCCCAATTCATAAGCCTCGCACCGCTCGACACCGGCTATTTTGCGGCGCACACTCAGGCCGGGATCCTGATCGTTCAGCCGCTTGAGCATCTCTTCCGCCTGAAGCTTTATTTTTTCATCGCCGAGACGGACGATATCATCAACCACCTTCTGATCGACTTCCAGGTTGCGGTACAATCTGGTCAGGCGGGTATAAAGGAGCTGCTCCTCTCGGGTTCTCTTGACCTTTCGATCAGGTTTCCTGATCACCTGCTCTTCCAGAGCGTCAATCCGTTCTTTTTGCTCTTCTGTTTCCTCCAAGGTCTCCAGGAGTTCCGACTCAAGGTCTAATTTCTCCTTTTCCAGCCTTTCCACTTCCTTCAGCCACGCATTCTCCTGGGCCTGAACACCAGCAAGGCTTTGCCGGGCCTTTTCCAGCTCTTCCGCCACGGCACTCACGCTCCGTCTTTCATTTTCAAGGCGTTCCGTCATGTCCTGCAACCGTCTCTGCTCAAGGTCGCTCATACGCCTGTAATAAAGGTAGAGCACCATCACTGTCGATAGAATATAAAAGAGGAGGAGTCCACTTCCCAGCCATGAGGTAACCGGGATCCTGCCAGCGACCGAAACCTTCATCCCGTGGATGTATGCGGAAAAGTTCTCCAGAAATGCCTCGACGTCAGCCCCTCCGGAAGTTCTGACAAAACCTTTCTCGTCGAAGAGGGCCCCGGCACGTTTTCCCAGACCATCCGTTTCCCGAAAGGGGGTCGGAAGATGGGCATAGAAAGGGTAGACGACCTCGTTGTAGGGGTCAACGACACGGATCGTCACCTCCGCGCCCCATCGGACGGCCAGGCTCTCCCTGATCACCGCAGACACATTTCGGTTGACTTCATCGTAGAGACTTATGGACCCCTGCAATAACTCAAAATCCCGTCGAATCAGCCTTTCCTCCACAGTCCGGACCATGGTATTCTCCAACCAGCGCTCACCATAGGGAAGGGTCAAGACGTAGAGAATGGACGGCGCGAAAACAGCAATGTAGAACACCTTGAAAGAAACATTCTTCACGACCGGTCTCCCCCGCTCAAGCCTGCATTCTTGCGCCATTCATGACGAACCAGCCCCACGGAGAGAATGGCCGCTGTTTCCGTTCTCAGAATCAGCTCGCCCAATGTGACAGAGAGAAAACCGTGCTGATACAAGAGTTCCCTTTCTTTATCCGTCGTCCCGCCTTCGGGGCCGACAAGGAGCACGATGGTGCCGGGATCGGAAATCTGATGACGCAAGTCCTTTAGTGATCGCCTCGCCTCTTGCTCATCACAGAAAATAAAGAGAGATCCCTTCGGGATTCTTTCCATCGCCGCCGACAAAGAGCCGGGTGCGTCGATGCGCGGTATGTTGGGCCTGCCGCACTGCTTGGCAGCATCGGTGGCGATCCGATACCACCGGGACTGCCGATGAGCGGACTTTTCACCCGTGGCGTTACCAATGGACCGGTGCATATAGACAGGAATAATTTCCTGGACACCCAGTTCGGTCACTTTCTGTATCAGCCAATCCATTCTCGGCCCCTTGGGTATGGCTTGAATCAGGGTGACCCGGGGCGGCGACATGGGCGGAAGTGCTTCCTGACGGGATATGGCGCAGACTACACCCCTGTCATCAAAGGCCACGATACGAACCTGATAGAGAAAATCGCTCCCGTCTGAAACGGAGAGCATATCCCCGGCCTTCATTCGGAGTACGTCACGGATGTGATGGGACTCCCGCTTCGGGAGAATGAGGCTGTCGTCGAAAACCAGCTCCGGGCTGACGAAAAAGAGTCTCAATGCTTTGTCGTCCAAGGAGATCGGGAGACCGGCTCCAGGGGAATTGAGCGTTTACTCGAAGAAACTTCGAACTTTCTCAAAGAACCCCTGACTGATGGGATGGATGTCTTCACCGCTGATCTTTGCAAATTCCTGGAGAATTTCCTTCTGCTTGGCGTTGAGCCGGGTGGGGGTTTCCACGTGAATCCGTATGCGCTGGTCCCCTCTGACACCCCCATACAGATCTGCGATCCCCTTCCCTTTCAGTGAAATGATAGAGCCGCTCTGGATCCCCGGTTTAATTTCCGCGGACTCCTTGCCCTCCAGGGTGGGCACTTCGATTCTATCACCGAGGGCAGCCTGGGTAAAGCTGATGGGTACATCACAGTAGATATGGTTTCCTTCCCGGGCAAAGAAGGGGTGCTCCTGAACGCTGATGATCACATAGAGATCACCCCGGGGCCCGCTATGCTGCCCTGCTTCGCCCTCCCCGCTGACCCGGAGACGGGTTCCCGTTTCCACCCCTGCCGGAATTTTCACGGAGATTTCCCGGGCGGTCCGAACCCGCCCCGCACCGCGGCACTTCTTGCAGGGATTGGTGATGACCGCCCCCTCGCCCCCGCAGCGGCCGCATGGGCGGCTGATGCTGAAAAAGCCCTGTTGAGACCGGACCTGCCCGCTCCCGCCGCAATGAGTACAGGTTTCCGGCATGCCCCCCCCTTCGGTCCGGCGGCCCCGACAATCACCGCAGGTTTCCATGCGAGGGATCTCAATCCTGGTCTCTATTCCGGCCGCAGCCTGCTCAAATTCTATTTCCAGGGTGTAACGAAGATCGGCGCCGCGCTGCGCCCGCCGCGTTCGGGCTCCGGCGGCAGCCCCGAATACTTCACTGAAGATGTCGCCGAAAATATCCCCAAACCCACCGAAACCCTCGGTCCGGAATCCCCCGTATCCGTTGGCGTTTACGGAATGACCGAACTGATCGTAAGTGGCCCGCTTCTGGGGATCAGACAGCACCTCATAGGCTTCACTGATCTCCTTGAAGTTCTCCTCAGCCACATTGTCGTCGGGATTCTTGTCGGGATGGTACTTCAAAGCAAGACGCCTGTATGCTTTTTTTAGCTCAGCATCCGAGGCGTTTGAATTAACCTTGAGGACTTCGTAGTAGTCTCTTTTCGAAGCCATAGACATTCCTGTTCCCCCTTAACCCGGAGATGAATTCCGACGGCCAAACTAATGGTCGTCGTCCCCACGGAAGGCTCCGTCTTCCGCCACCGGTTCATAGTTGCTCCCTTCCCCGGAATCGGACCGGTAGATCTCTTCTGCAAACTTATGGCAGCGCTGGCTCAATTCCTTTGAGGCCCGTCGAATCTTATCGGGATCCGATCCCTGAACAACTTCCCTGGCATGGTCCAGGGACTGTTGAATGCCCTCTTTTTCGTCGGCGGTCATTTTACTCCCGTAGTCCCGCAACGATTTTTGGCTGTTGTAAATGAGTGATTCGCAGCTGTGGCGCTCTGCCGCGAGAGCCTTATTCCTATGATCGTCCTGGCGGTGCATTTCTGCGTCCTCGATCATCCGCTGAATTTCGCCCTCCGTTAAACCACTGGACGCGGTGATCTTGATGGATTGTTCTTTGCCCGTTCCCTTGTCTTTGGCGGAGACGTGCACGATACCATTGGCGTCAATGTCAAAAGCAACTTCAATCTGGGGCACGCCTCGGGGTGCCGGAGGAATCCCGACGAGTTCAAATCTCCCCAAGGTCTTGTTGTCCGCGGCCATCTCTCGCTCCCCCTGAAGCACATGAACACTCACAGCGGGCTGATTGTCTGAGGCCGTAGAGAACACCTGGGCCTTCTTTGTGGGAATCGTTGTATTCCTCTCGATCAGTTTGGTAAAAACGCCTCCCACCGTTTCAATACCGATGGAGAGCGGGGTCACATCGAGGAGAAGCACATCTTCCACTTCTCCCTTGAGAACGCCGCCCTGAATCGCGGCGCCGATTGCCACCACCTCATCGGGATTGACTCCTTTGCTCGGTTTCTTGCCGAAAATCTCTTCAACCGTTTTCTGCACCAGAGGCATCCGGGTCTGCCCGCCCACCAGAATGACCTGCTGGACCTGATCCCGCGTGAGACCCGCATCCTCCAGGGCTTTGGCACAGGGTTCCACCGTTCTCTCTACAAAATCCCTGACCAGATCTTCCAGCTTCGCCCGGGTCAGTCGAATGTTCAGATGCTTAGGCCCGGTGGCATCGGCGGTAATGAAGGGCAGGTTGATATCGGTTTCCGTGGTGGCCGACAACTCAATCTTGGCTTTTTCCGCCCCTTCCTTTAGACGCTGCAAAGCCATCTTGTCTTTTCTCAGATCGATGCCCTGATCCTTTTTAAACTCTGAGGCCAGGTATTCGATAATTCGCAGATCAAAATCCTCACCGCCGAGATAGGTATCACCATTGGTGGCTTTGACTTCGAAAACCCCGTCCCCCATTTCCAGAATGGAGATGTCAAAGGTTCCTCCACCCAGGTCGTAAATGGCCACCAGCTCATCCCGTTTTCTCTCGAGACCATATGCCAGGGCCGCCGCGGTCGGTTCATTAATGATGCGAAGCACATCCAGTCCGGCTATACGCCCGCCATCCTTAGTACCCTGTCGCTGACCGTCATTGAAATAGGCCGGAACCGTAATTACCGCCTCGGTGACCGGCTCTCCAAAATAGTCTTCAGCCGTCTGCTTCAATTTCTGAAGAATCATGGCAGCAACTTCCGGTGAACTGTAGTCTCTGCCCCGAATGGAAACGAGGACATCACCGTTGGGCGCCTCCTTCAGCGTAAAGGGCAGATCCTTGTCGGCCTTTTGCACCTCCATGGAGCGGTACTTCCTGCCGATGAAGCGTTTCACCGAGAAAACCGTGTTTTCAGGATTTGTGACAGCCTGACGCTTGGCCACTTGCCCGACTAAACGTTCACCGCTTTCCGTAAAGGCCACCATCGACGGGGTTGTGCGGTTTCCCTCAGCGTTCTCAATAACCTTGGGCTCGCCCCCTTCCATGATGGATACGCAAGAGTTGGTCGTTCCCAGATCTACTCCGATCACTTTACCCATTATGCGACTCCTTCTCCCTGAAGAAATGATGAGAGAGCAGGTTCATCACGGCCTGTTGTTTTCGGCACGCACATGGCATTAACCCTTTTTGGAGACCTTGACCAATGCAGGCCGAATAAGCCGGTCCTTGAATATATAGCCTTTCTGCAGTTCATCGATGACCGTATTCTCGTCGTGTTCGTCTGCGATTTCGTGCATCATCGCTTCATGTACGTTGGGATCAAAGGGTTCTCCCAGCGACTGCAATTCTTTTACCCCGTGTTTCTCCATGACCTCCTTGATCTGTCGTAAGATCATTTCAACGCCCTCGACGAGACTTTGGGCCTCCGCGTTCTGCCGGGCCTGCCCGACGGCACGATCAAGATTGTCGATTACAGGGAGCAGTTCTTTGATCAGCTCCTCGTTGGCATATTTGAGGAAATCGGACTTCTCCCTTTCCATCCTTTTCTTATAGTTCTCAAATTCCGCGTACACCCGAAGGAACTTGTCGTAACTCTCTTTCGCCTGGCGCTGGGCCACCTCAAGATCATTTTCTTCGGACTCTACGGCCCCTTCCCCGGCGTCCGCCGCGGGGGTTTCATCGGCTTGTTCCGATGCCGCCTCCTCACTGTCTAAGGCCGGTGCTTCTTCCGGAAATTCCTCTTCCACACTTTCGTCCTGATGGTTCATCTGCTGATCTGAAATATCCATTACCGGCTCCTTACCGCGTCAAAGACAAACAGACGTCTTTCGCGTCAACATTCAATATACCTACTCAGCAATTTCGCCGTGTAATCGACAACCGGGATGACTCTGGCGTATTCCATCCGTTTGGGGCCTATGATTCCCAGACTGCCGACCACCTTGTCCTTGTACTTATAGTTGGCTGCGACCAGACTGCAGTCCTCCAGCATGGTCAGGGGGTTTTCAGAGCCTATGTAAACCATCACCTCCTCCGAATCCATGGTTCGGTCCAGAAGATTGACAAGGGTCTGCTTCTTTTCAAAAGCCTGAAACACTTTTTTCATCCGTCCAAAATCTTCCAAAAAATCGGGGTGATTCAGAATGTTTGATGCCCCTTCCAGGTAGACCTGGTGGTCGGCAACGTCCGATTCTACCGCTGGTTCCAGGGAGAAAACCCGATTCAGCAGCTGCTTATAGGCACTCCAATCGGCTTTCATACGGCGCGCGATTCTATCTCGACATTCTTCCAGCGTCAGGTCAGAGAGCTCCAGGTTGAGGTAACAGGTCAGTTCATCCAGTTCATCCTGAGAGAGGCGCTCCTCGATAGCAACAACTCTGCTGTGGACAACACCGGAATTGGAGACGAATATGACCATCACCTGGTTGTCTCTCAACCGGATGAATTCCATATGATTGTAACTCACCTCACTGAACCGCGGCGCCATCACCAGTCCCGTGTAGTGGGATACCTCCGATAGTACCAGGGAGGTTTCCTGAAGAAGGCTGCCGAGCAGTTTCCGGGGCTTCCCTGAACGGAGACGCTTGCCGATCCCCTTGACGGCGGTGCTGGGAAAACCGAGACGCTGGAGGAGAAGGTTCACGTAAAAACGATATCCCTGGTCTGTGGGAACACGACCAGCCGATTTGTGGGGCTGGGTCAAATAACCCAGATCCTGGAGCTGAACCAGTATATTCCGCACCGTGGCGGAACTTATATCAAGGCCTGCCCGAGCCACCACAGTAGTCGACGAGACCGGTAACCCTGTCCCGATATAGCTATCTACAAGAGAAAAAAGAACTTTTCTCGACCTGGCGTTCAGCTCCAAAGAATCGGCCGGGCTCTGATTTCTGTCATTACTCATGTTTTATTTTATACCTTAATAGACAGTTTCGTCAATGTAAGATGTTGTTTTTATTGTCTTCAAGGAGAAGGGAGACGCTCAGGCCTCCAGGGCGTCGAGGATCTGGTTTCGCCCCTAAACGCAGGTATAGGCCCCGTTCATCGCCGGTCATCAGCAAGAGAACAAGAGAGGATAAATTAGCAACTCCCCTCTTTCATGTCAAGAGAAAAGGCTGGAACATGATCCTCCACTTTCGGCCTAAAGTGTTGTTTTATATATATTTCACTAGGATAATGATGATGGCGGGACTTTCATGCTCCGCCCATGACAGCGCGAACTGCTCCATCCATGGCAAAACGTTTGGCAGCCAGATGCCCGGGCGTGCCCGTGCCTTGAGAGTTGCCTGACGGTATGGTATGATTCAGCGTTTTTGCACATGCCTGGCTGGCTTAGTTCCCCTGCTCTGGAGACCCCTTGATGTCACTGCCTGTAGTCGCTATTGTTGGACGCCCCAACGTCGGGAAATCGACCCTTTTCAATCGCCTCGTGAAGCAGCGGAAGGCCCTGGTGGGCGACATGCCCGGAATCACCCGGGATCGCAATTACGCCATGGCGGAGTACGAGGATAGACATTTCCTACTGATCGATACCGGGGGCTTTGAACCGACGACCCGGGAGTCGCTGATGCACCAGATGCTCGTCCAGGTCCAGTTGGCCATCGAAGAGGCGGACCATATTCTCTTCGTCATGGATGGGCGGGCCGGACTGAACCCGGCTGATTTAGAGATCCACAATTTTCTCCGGAAGCGCGACAAAACCGTTTACTATGTTATCAACAAGGTGGAAGGCGAAAAGCAGGAAACAGGGGCCTATGAATTTTATCAGCTGGGCATCGACCACTTTTTCACCATATCCGCTGAGCATGGAATCGGCATATGGGACCTTATGGACCATCTTGTCACTTCCTTCAGTTCAGACGATTTCGCGGACGACCCGGGCGCCACCCGGATCAGCGTGGTCGGAAGACCGAATGTGGGGAAATCAACGTTGATCAATACTCTGGTTGGAGAAAATCGCCTCATTGCAAGTGAAATACCTGGCACCACCCGGGATACCATAGATACCCCTTTCATGCACAACGGCAAGCCCTACATCCTCATCGATACAGCGGGCATTCGTCGGAAAGCACGCATCACCAACCGAATCGAAACGTACAGCGTCATCATGGTACTCAAGAGTATGGAACGGTCCGATCTCTGTCTGATCTTGCTCGATGCAACCGAGGGAATAACCGACCAGGATGTGAGTATCGCGGGTCTCGTACATGAGGCAGGGACGGCGTCCATCGTCATCGTGAACAAATGGGATCTGCCCGGCAAGACAATGGCCAGAGACGACTTCGTCGAACAAATCCGTCTCAGGCTAAAATTCATGGATTATGTGCCCATCCTCTTCATGTCGGCCCTGACAGGGAAACATCTGCAACGACTCATTCCGGTCGTCGAAAAAGTGCAGGGCGCTTATTTCCGAACTGTCTCTACAGCCGAGGTCAACCGGACACTCCACAATGCCGTTGCCCACCACGAACCCCCCTTTTATAGAAACCACCGGATAAAGTTCTTCTATGGCACCCAGACTCGGTCCGCACCACCGACATTCATTCTATTTGTCAACCAGCCTGCAGGGGTCCATTTTTCCTATCGCAGGTACCTCATCAACCAGTTTCGGGACTCACTCGGGTTCGGGCTTGTGCCGCTGCGACTTATTTTGAGGAAGAGAAACTAACTGGTTTCCATCCGGAAACGCCCCTTTTGCGAAATCTCTGCGTCGATCTGCGGAATTACTTGTGCGACGTACTCGAGTACGTCTTCGTGTAATTCCTTGATCTCCTTGGCCTTTCACAAAATTGTCAGTTTCCGAATTGGAAACAATTTATTGTAACCATCCAGAGGTGAAACGTTTCCGGATAGACACTAACTGGTCGTGTTTGCAAATATAGTGATGCAGGAAGAAAATCGCGGCAGGGAGCAAAACGCAGAGAATTGCGCGCTGCGGGAAGTTTGACAGGCAGGCTTTTCCGGCACTCCGTTGCCCCGTACTTGGGACCAGAAACACCAAAGGCTGAGAATCATGGTGTTGGAGATGCTGCCGCGGCCGTCGTCAGGCCTTACGGGGAGCCTAGCACCCGCCGAACAATAAGGGGATCCACGTCGTCACGGATGGTCACCTTTCCGATCCGCTCCGGCAAGACAAAACGTACCCGACCATCCTGAACCTTCTTGTCATGGGAAAGGGCCGCAATAACATCATCGGGGTTAAGTTCAGGCATCGCTGTCGTGAGACCGAGTCCCATCAGCAGCCCGGTGAGTCGATCAACCACTTCCGGTTCACAAAGCTTCATTTCCAGGGCAATGCGAGCTGCCGCCACCATTCCAATGGCCACCGCTTCTCCATGGATGTAGCGAGAATAACCGGTCAGAGACTCAAGGGCATGTCCCAGCGTGTGTCCGTAATTGAGTATCGCCCGAATGCCCGCCTCACGCTCGTCCTCTTCCACCACGGCCGCTTTGGCCGCGCAGGATGAGCGAACCACTTCCATCATGGTGCTATCATCGAGTTCAACGATCTGTTTCGTATGGGACTCGATGAAACTGAAAAAACCGGCATCGGCGATCACGCCGTACTTGATCACCTCTGCCATCCCGGCGACCACCTCTTTCTGAGGCAGCGTCTTGAGACAATCGAGATCACAAAGGACAAACCGGGGCTGGTGAAACGCACCGATCAGATTTTTGCCTTTGGGATGGTCCACCCCGGTCTTGCCGCCCACGGCACTGTCTACCTGAGCCAGAAGTGTGGTAGGCAGGTTGACGAAGTTTATCCCCCGCATATAGGTGGCCGCCACGAACCCAGCAAGGTCTCCAATCACGCCGCCGCCGAGCGCAACGATTGAGGAGGTGCGGTCCATACGAAAATCCACCAGTTCGTCGTAAAGTCTCTCCGCCGTCGCCAGAGACTTGTGCTGCTCCCCATCGGGTATTTCGATGGTTGTGACGTCAAACCCTTTACCTTTCAAGGCGTGAGCCACGGCATTGCCGTAGAGAGGACGAACCACACCATTGGTTACAATTGCGATCTTTGAACCGAGGGAGAGTGATTCCAGTTCGTCACCGATACGGCGGATGATGCCGGAACCAATGAGAATGGCGTAACTCCGGCGCCCCAGGTCAATCTCTATTCTTTCCATCGCCTCCTGTATCTCCCAAGGATTGGTACATCGGTCTCGTCTTTTCCCTGCATCCCTCAACCAGCATGGTTGCCGAATGTCCCCCCCCGTCGCGGCCTATTTCCCATGAGAACGCCGGAGCCTGGCTTGCTCCGGCGGCCCCGGCATATCGGTCTGTAGAGTTCCTTCCCGTGAATCACGTCCAACCCTCACCCTGCCATGGTTCCACGACAGTCCAATACGATGGTCGAACTCTGGAGACAATGCCCCTTGTGACAACATTTGTGGGAGGAGTCTAATATAAATCGAGGACGATGTAAACGGAAGATCACCAAAAAAAAAGCCCGCCCCTTTAGGGGCGGGCTTTTCTAATTCCACCGATTTAACGGATAACCTTGGGCGTGAGAAAAACCAGAAGCTCTTTCTTTTCCTGCTGAATCTTGTCGACCCTGAAAAACTTGCCGAGAAATGGAATATTCATGAGGTAAGGAACGCCATCCACATTTTTCTGATCCTCGATCACGTAGATACCGCCAATCACCGTGGTCTCTCCATCGTTTAAGAGGACAGACGTTTGGGCCTTGTTTCGGGTAATGGCCGGTTGTCCCTGCACCGTTCTTTCAAAATTCGGCGAATCCCGATGGGTCTCCACTTCCAGGAGAATGGTATTCTCTGCGGTCACATGGGGCGTGACGAGCAGTTCCAGATTCGCTTCCACAAACTGTACCTGGGTCCCGTCCTGAGAGATGGATAGATAGGGGATATCTTCCCCCTGAACAATGTTGGCCTCCTGATTATCAACCGTCATGATCCTCGGGGAGGAAACGACCTTGGCCAGATTGGACGCTTCTGCAGCAGAAAGCCTAATATCCAGAGCCGTTATGCTATCACTGGCAAACTTCGCAATGTTGAAACCAATTGTTCCCGGGTTGGTCAGGACTTCGGTGGCCGGAAGATTAACATTGAATCCAACGGGCAAAGACTCCCCATCCTCGATAATGGGTGAGCTCTCACCTAACGCGTCGGGGGGGCTGTTGAGTCCAAAGAAGGGATTACTGCCAGCGTTACCGCCGAAGATGGTACTATCCGTGTGCCCCGAACGGTCGGAACGGTAGAAGCCCCAGGCGACACCAAACTCCTGGGCAAATCCATCGCTCGCTTCAACGATCCGGGCTTCAATCAAAACTTGAGGGATCCGGGTGTCGAGTCTTTTCACAAGCGTTTCCACCTGCTCCACAGTCTTTTGAATATCGTGCACAATGAGGGTGTTGGTCCGTTCATCGACATCGATCTTGCCGCGCTCAGTGAGGATGTTTTTGATCAGGTCTGACTCTTTAATGGCCGTAATTTCGGAATAATTGACGGGGATAATACGTGTAATCAGGGGCTCCACTTTGTCGCTCGCCTTTCGCGCCGCCAGACGCTTGTTGGCCTCTTCGGTAATTGTTTCAGAGCGGGCAATGCGAATGATCTTTCCCATCCGAACCTTGTCGAGACCGTTGGTCATGAGTACAATATCGAGTGCCTGGTCCCAGGGAATATTCTTCAGATTTACGGTGACCTTGCCCGACACGTCGGCTCCAAAAACGATATTCACCCCACCGATGTCTGCGATCAATCGGAGAACATTGACCACATCGGCATCCTGAAGATCGAGGGAGATTTTCTTTCCTGTGTAGCCCGCTTTTTGTACCGGTTTTGCCAGAGACGAATAGACGTCTTCAATGTTCGCAGGGCTCGGATCTCCGAAGGTTCCAGCCTTATCCCCCTTCAAGCTATCGATGAGGTTTTCGATATTGTCCTGGGCCTGGATCTCCCCGACAAAGAGAAAACAGACGGCAAAACTCATTAAAGCGGAAATAAATCTTTTTTGTCCCTGGACGATCATCTATTACCCTCCTCTTTTTTATTAAGCTCGAGGACTACTTGAGAAATCTGGATCTGCCCCAGAAAATCGGCTGTCTTTTCCTGAACCACAACCCTGTCGTCCAATATTCTTTCCACCACGCCTTTGTTCTTGCCGACGGGCACTCCGGAACGGAGAAAATATCCACGGCCGTCGGGCGTCTGAACCAGCGCCATGTTGCCCTCGGGATTCTTAACAATACCGACGACCTTGAGGACATTCACGTCCACTCTCTGGAGAGGACTCTGCTCATCATCGCCCCCTTCATCCACCTCTCCGCCCCGCATGAGAGAGTTAAAGGGATCTCTGCGTTCTCCGGGGATATAGGTATACTCGTCTGCCGGCTTGAGTTCATCTTGAATCGACTTTCCTTCATTACCGACTTCTATGCGTGCTTTGGGCTCAGCGGTAACATCGGCCGAAACAGCCACTCCAAAAGTGAATAGAAGTCCCAGTAGGCCGAAAAGCCCCGCGAAGAGCCTACGCCATTGAGCCGAATATCCTGTTCTTGTGAAACCGTTCAAGGTCATCCTCACTTTCTTTTCTGGCCCGGTACGGCAGGCTTTGTCTGCTGCGAAGCAGCCATCTCTTCCTCACTGAGAGCGCTGAACGTTTTGGCGACACACTTGGTGCTGATGCTTTTTTCACTGTCGCCTTTTTGGGACATGGAAAGGTCCGCAATGTTAACAATTCTCGAAAGCTTGCTCACTTTGTCGAAGAAGATACCCACGTCGTGATAACCGCCGCGGACCTCGATCTCCACGGGTATTTCATAGTAGAGGTTGGATGCGTTCTTCACCTTGTTTCTCGGCTTCCAGAGCTGAATGTCCAGACCCGAATCCTGGCCGAGCACGGACACTTGCTTCAAGAGATCTGTCACCTCGCTGTTGGTAGGGAATTTCTGCTGGATTTCGCTGAGCTTCTTTTGCAGTTCCGCGTTCTTCGCCAGAAGCTTATCTTTCTCCTCTGCCAGGCTCTTGTTCACCACAATCTGGTGTTCCAAATCTTCCACTGCCTGAGAGAGTTGTTGGATTTCCATCCGATTGCTCTTGTAAGGGTAAAGAAAAAAGACGCCTACAAGAGCAGCGAGAAGGATTGCGACAACGAGAAGACGTTGTTTCTTAGGTATTCTTGCAATGGCATCAAGACTCATTTAGACTTAATCCTTTCTCGACTTTCGGCCAGGAGTTCTAGTATCCCTTTTCAGGCAGCGTCACAGTGGCAGTCAGCTTATACGCATAGAACCGGTATTTCTCTTTGGTTGAGAGCTTGGATTCAATAAGCTGAACATTCTGAAAATAGGGTGAGTTCTTGAGGTTGTTGATGAAATCCACGATGGAGATATTGGCAAAAGCCGCCCCGGAAAGCGTCAGAAGGCTGCCTTTCAGAGAAAGCGATTCGAGCCAGAGCTTCTCCGGCAAGTTCAGACTTAGTTCATCTAGCACATGGACCGGCCCGCTTTGCTGATTTTCCAATTCCTTGATAATCTTAATCTTCATTTCATACTGTTGTTTATCCCTCTTGAACTGTTCGACCTCGGCAACCACTTTCTTCAGCTGCTCAAGGGTACGCTGCTTGTCGCCCTTCGCCAGAGTGAGCTGTTCCACAGTCCGGTTCTGCCACGACCACGCAAGGCCGAGAAGGACAGCGGTCAAGACCAGCAGCAACCCAGCCAGAAGGAGTTCCTGCTTGATCCCCAGCTGTTTTTTCTTCTTCTTGGTCGGGAGAAGATTTATCAGAATCATCTATCATCCACCCTGCGGAGGGCCAGACCGACGCCCACTGCCGCGGTCGGCGCAATATTCTGGATAAAGTCGAAATCAAAGCTCCCCTCCAGAATCTCAATGTTCTGAAAAGGATTAACGATGCTCACTTCCATCCCCAGGTGTTTCGCCAAATATTCCCGGAGTCCTTTCATATTGGCAGCCCCGCCACTGAGCATGACACGGCTGATTTGTGATGCCGACTTGGATGCCGTGGCACGAAAGAAATCGAAGGATCTCAGAATTTCAGAGGCGATATCATCGGAAACAGACTCCAGCATGGGAACCACTTCCTGAAAAGCCGCGCCTTCCACATCTTCGCCTTTCTTCACGCGTTCCGCGTCATCGAAGCTGAGGCCGAATTCCTTTTGAATGGCCTCAGTAAAGTTGTTCCCTCCGATAGAGATGTCTCGGGTAAATGCTGAGGTCCCATCAAGGATAACATTAATATTCATAAGACCGGCGCCGATATCTATGAGGGCCACGGCTTCATCCCGGCTCAGCTCGTAGTTGATCTCATACATGTTTTCCAGCGTAAACGCATCCACGTCAACGATCACCGGCTTCAGACCGGCCTCTTCTACGAGGGAGGTATATTCATTTATTTTGTCTTTTTTCACCGCAACCAGCAGCACTTCCATCTGCCGGTTGCTGCCATCGCCGACAGGACGGAGGATCTGGTAGTCAATATTCACGTCGTCGATATCAAAGGGGATGTACTGTTCCGCCTCCCACTGAATTGATTCATCAAGCTCATCCTCGGTCATCTCCGGAAGATTAATTTTCTTCACAATTACCGAAATGCCCGACACGGAGAGAGCGACGTTTTTAACCTTTATCTTGTTTTCCCTATAGAGCTCTCTGATTGCGGAAACGACCCTTTCAGCATCCATCACAGTACCATCTACGATGACTTCCGGATCAAGGGCTTTCACATCGGCGTGAACAAGCTGAAAACTTCCCCCCGACTCCTTGAGCTGACAAACCTTGACTGCGCTGGTTCCGATATCCAACCCGACGAGTTGTTTTGATTGTGAGAAGAGCATAATGAATGCAGCCTCAATTGAATTAGCGATTGGTTCTATAATTGTTGGAGAGAAAAGTCTGAGAACTGTCCGTCAAAGTGCCCCTGTTTAGTAAGCCACTTAAAACCCGGCAATGTGTATCGACTCCTAGTGTCAAATTACCATACAACAATTTGACTGTCAACAAATTTCCTTAAAAATTAGTTAGTTGCTTAACTCTCACTCCTGCCTGCGGACTTCTGTCGGCCCCGCCCCCCGATACCCCTGTTTGACCCAGCAAAACCCCATCCGTAGTTTATAAGCTTCGGTGCTCGCCGACTTCCTTGATCAGACGTCGTCTATATAAATAAAATGGTAAGCAGTTTACAGTGCGGTGTCAAGGACTTTAGCAGAGGACAAAGGAGCGAGTGAGCCCCGGGGTGCACGACGTTGGTTTATTTCTTGGGGTTGGTAAACTTTTTCAGGACTCGGCTGAGAAAGCCTTTCTGCCGAACGCCCTGCAGTTCGTAACGGGCGATAGAATTTTCGGGGTCCCAGTGTAGAGCCTTCTCGAACTGCTTCTGGGCTCGCATATGCAGGCCTGCTTTCTTGTATACTTTACCCAGGTTGAGATAGTTGCCCACATCGTAGGGCTCAATCTCCACCGCCTTTTCACACATCTCCCGAGCTTCGTGGAGTCGTCTCGGTTTTTCAGAGAGAGCTAGCCCCAAGGCCGAATAGTACTCGGCTTTTTCCGGTTCCAGGCGCACTGCCGCTTTTAGAAGATCAATGGCACTGTTGACATCCTTCAACTTAATTGCCTTCAGCGCGGTCTGATAGAGTTCCTCAGCCCGATACTTGTTGTCCGAAGCCTTCGTTGACCCCGTTGGCTGAGCCTTGGCACGGGAATCGTACTCGCCCTTCGCCGCATTGTCCTTCAGTACATTGTACGCCTCATTAATCTGGGCAAATTTAATCTCGTATTCACTGCTCTCCGAGCCCCGATGCTTATCAGGATGGTACTTCTTGGCGAGCTTGAAAAAAGCCTTCTTGATTTCTTCCTGGGACGCCGTCGGAATTACCCCGAGGATCTTATAGTAATCTTTTTCTACCATAATCGTCTACCTTACACAGACGGCCCCGCAGGCTCTCGAGGTTTTCTCACGGCTATTTTTCTAACTCATCGCTCTAGAGAAGGTTCCACCAGCTGCTCCTTCTCCTCAAGACTTCTCAAGCCTTCCGCTGCTATCACATTTTGCGGATCGATCCGAAGAACTTCCTTAAACTGGCGAATCGCCTCAGCGTTTTCGGCTAGTTTTTCGTGCAAGAAAGCAAGGTTGAGCCTGGGATCCACATAATCAGGATTGATGGCTATGGCCTTCAAAAAAGATTTTTTGCCTTCTTCGTGGGCTTTTTTGCCGCAACACGCTACACCCAGCAGATTATGTACATCGGCAAAACCGGGATGTCCTTCCAGCAACTTATGAAACCATCCTATGGCACCGGTGTAATCGTTTGCCTGATAACAGGCAATCCCCTTTAGGTACAGAGCCTTGGAGCGGTTGGGAACATTCTGAAAGATTTTCGCTAAGATTGCAACCCCTTTTTTTGTGTCGCCTTTTTCCAGAGCCCCGATCGCCTCCATGTACTCCCCTTCATTGGCCGGACCACAGCGATCCTTCAGGGCGCGAAACTCGCTGACAGCCAGATCAAGGTCACCTCTCTCAACGTAAGTCTCGGCCAGAGCAAACCGCGCGT
>CAYUBU010000389.1:0-5182 GCA_964443105.1 uncultured Nitrospirota bacterium | reverse complement strand
CGACAGGTCGACCTTTTCCTCCTCCAGGCCAAAAAGAACGCGCCGGAGCGAATCAATATCACCGGAGCTTACCCGACCCTGAGGCTCCTCTTGCCGCTGCTTCAAGGATCCCTCGGCGTGGAGGCAAGCATATCGAACCCCCTGACCCGCTTTGACAGCGATATCGACAAGCGGGCCTGTCTCCACGGCCTCCATGCGCCCCTGGGAGCGGCTTTGATGCAGGGGGGTCGGGACGGGCTGGCAGCCCAGTTCCGTAAGAAGGAGCGCACCCTCTGGTCCCAACTGGTCAAGTCCAGACAGCAGGTCCGCTACGCCGCGGCTATCGTTCTCGTCTTATTTCTCGGTTTCATGGCCGACTTCTTCGTCGCCATCCAGGCCATGGAGCACCAGCACAATCAGATAGAAAAAGAGATGGAGCGAATCTTTGGGGAAACCTTTCCCGGTGTGGAAAACGTGGGCGATGAACTGGAGCATATGAAGCTGAAGATCAAAGACCTGGAGAAACAGAATGAAATCTTCAGGACGGTCTTCGGAGAAAAACCGTCGGTGCTGGAGTTGCTCAATGAACTGAATACCCGGATTCCTGAAAGTATCGAGCTGGGAATCACCGATTTCACCCTGGATACCAAGTCGATCCGCTTCGTTGGATGGACCGATTCCTTCAATTCCGTCAATCTGATCGAGAAGGAGCTCAACCAGTCGGAAGTCCTTGGCGACGCGAAGGTAAGCAACGCAAAAATCGGAAAAGACAAGAACCAGGTCAATTTTCAGATGATGATTGCCTTCAAGAAATAGGACCGTCACGGGAAAACGCGAGACTCTGGTGCGGTATGATGATTTTTTTTTCCATAGCAGGTCGAGGCACCGATGAAGGTCATCTCTATCATCAATCAAAAAGGAGGTATTGGAAAAACCACCACAGCCATCAATCTTTCCGCGTGCCTTGCCGAACTGGATCAGAAGGTACTGCTGATCGATATGGATTCCCAGGCCAACGCCAGCATGGGCTTGAATATAGATCCCGCCGGCCTGGCCCATACGGTCTACAACCTGCTTATCGAGAGCGGCGTCCATCTGAAGGATGTGCTCTGCCGGACTTCCCAGAAACGGCTAGACCTGCTTCCGGCCCACATGGACCTGGCAGGATGCGAAGCCCAGCTTGCGGGCAACTCGACGAGACCTTACAAGCTGAAACGTTCGCTGGAGGAGGTAAAAGAGAAATACGATTACGTCATCATCGACTGTCCTCCTTCTCTCGGGGTGTTGAGCTTGAATGCCCTCCTGGCTTCCAGCGATATCATCATCCCCACGGAGGCGAAATACTATGCCGTCAAGGGGCTCGACATGCTGAACAGCATGATCAGCACCATCTACCAGCAATTGGGCCATCCGATTCGATTGATGGGCATTCTGGTGACTATGTATGACGAAAACACACTGCTGAACCGGGTCATCTACAAAGAGATACGCGAGATCTTTGCTGACAAGGTATTCACCACAATGATCCCCCGGAATGAAATACTCAGCGAAGCCGAACTGTATCGAAAACCGGTTATACAATACGCACCCAATTCACCGGGGGCCATCTATTACCGGCACCTTGCGATTGAGGTACTCTTTTCATGAGTGATGAAAAAGAAGATGCACTCCGAAAACAGACTAAGGCCAATCTGAGCCCCAAGGGTTGGGAAGCGCTGCTCGAAGGCGTCGAGAGAGTCAGTGACGCGCCGGTCACCCCCCCGTCACCGGAGGAAGGGACTCAGGCCGCCGGTCCGCCTGAGCGGCATATTCTGCGAGTCAGGGACGAATCGGGACGGGTCTCTGAGCACGTTACCTCCGAGAGTCAGCCCCGGGAACGATCTGATAAGACGGCCTCTCCCTATTCAAGAACGTACGAACCGAAAGGGCAGGCACCGACCGGTGATTCACGTCCCGAGTCAACAGAAGAAAGACATGCCCCCTCGGCAGGAGCCTTCGGAAATCGTGCCGCCCCGCAAGAAGGCCCCCCCACTCTCACCAGGAACACAGGATTCCGGAGAGGAATGACCGACCCCGGCGAAGGACTGAATGAACCGACAAGCTCGGCCGTGGAGGCAGGAGTTGATGGAATAGAAGAATCAGATCAAGAGAAAAAAGAGAAGGTCGGTTTGGTCGGAAGATGGGTACAGAAACAACCTCTCCTGCAAAAACTGATGCTCTATTATCGAGGATTGAGCATCAGAGACCAGCGTCTGCTGCTCTTCACCTTCATTGGGCTCTCTCTGCTCTTTGGCTATCTCGTCATCCTCGAGCCCATGCTGGATAAGAAAGCCTTGCTGGACCGAAAGGTCGCCATGAAAAAAGCCGATCTCACGGAAATGGCACGACTCCGTTCTTCGGTGGATCAAGACAGAGGCGGCATGGATCGTATCAAGAGCATCATCAACCAGAGAGGCAAGGACTTTTCCGTCTTCGCTTACCTGGAGCAGCTGGCGTCCAAAGCCGAAATGAAAGATAAGATTGTTTCCATCAAACCTCAGCGGCAGACACCGGTCGGCCAATTCAAGGAATCACTCGTATCGGTCAAATTGGACGGCATCGGCATGGAGGAACTCACCCGATACCTCTATCAGATCGAAACATCGGAAGACCTTCTCTATGTCAAGAACCTGCAGATCAAGAAGGTCTCGTCCAACAAAGGCGTGGGAATGAATGTGACCCTCTCCGTGGGAACCCTGATACAAGGGTGAAGGGGCGATCTTCCCCGTGTCATCGGCGCTATTGATCCGCCACCCCCGTGCCTCTTCCACACGTCCGTTTCTTGTTCTACATGAGAGAGAGATGAAAACGAAAGGGCTCAGCCGGCCTTTGAAATATCAGCCGGCGCCCCCAAGGAGGCATTATCCGTTAACTTGAACATTTTGACCGTATTCTGAAGACTGGCGCCCAGTTCCGCCACTCCGGAGCATGTGCTCACAATTTCTCTGGCACCGGCCGAATTGTCCTCGGTAATTTCAGCCATGGTTTCGATATCCTTGCTGATTTGCAGAGCCGCCGCCGACTGCTCTGCGGCTGCCGACGCGATCTGCTCAATCATGGCAGAAACGTCTTCCACCTGGGCCTCGATACGGGCAAGCGCCGCACCGGCGTCTTCCGTGAGTTGACCCCCCTTCTCCACGGCCGCTTCCTCACTGGCCATAGTCTCCAGAGCCCTTGCCGTCTCAGCCTGAATCGCCGCGATTGTACCGCCTATCTCTTTGGTTGCCTGAGTCGTCCGCTCGGCGAGTTTTCTCACTTCATCGGCTACCACCGCGAACCCTCGTCCCTGTTCCCCGGCCCTGGCCGCTTCTATGGCCGCATTCAGGGCAAGGAGGTTGGTCTGATCGGCGATATCGTCAATCACCCTGATGATCTTCTCCACCTCCTGTGACCGGGCTCCCAGGGTGGAGATGACCCGGCTCGACTCCCGGCTGGCCTGGGCGATGGTTTTCATGCTGTCGATAGTTCTGGAAACAACCTGGCCCCCTTGATGGGCCACCTGGTTCGCCTCTTTCGCCGATTTAGCCACCCCGGCAGCGTTTTCAGCAACCCGGGTCGCCGAAGCCCTCATCTCGTGGGCGGCCGCTGCCACCTGCCCGCCGTTCTTGCTCTGAACTTCCGTACCCCTGGCAATCTGTGTCGATGATTCGGCCATGGATTCCGAGGCCGAAGCCAGGGCCAGAGACGCCCCTCTTATTCTTTCGAACATGGGCCGCAGATTGCCCGTCATCGTGTTCAGAGCACCGAGCATGTCACCGATCTCATCGGTAAAATCGGCATTCAGATGACCATGGGAGAGATCGCCTGACGCGATTTGCCGGGTGACTTCCACCGCCCTGTAGATTGGCGCCACAATCATCCGGGATAAACCAAGAGATACCAGCAAACCGATGACCAGAGCCAGGGCAGAAGCAGCCATGGTCGTGCCGATCACGTCCTTTACCCTGGAGCGTGCATTCCCGGAGACCTCGAGCGATTCCAGCCGAATCCTGTCCATGGTATCTCTTTCCAACGTCACCAGTGATTCAATAGCAGCCACGAAGGCCCTGATGCGGGTCTGGAATGCCAGGAGGGCCGCTTTCGTCTCGAGACCGTATTCAGCTTCGCCATCACGGACGGCGATTAAGCGAACAGCCCGTTCCAGAACCTCCCGCTGCATCTCTTCAATTTCCGCGATTCTCTTCATTTCCTCCGTCGACTTGCCCATCTTCTTGATTTCTTCATTGATCCGGACAAACTCATCGCCGTGGGTCTTAAACCTCCGGTACAAAACCTGCTGTTCATCGTAGTCCTCAGACTGGAGATAGAGCATGAGTGCTTCTGATTCACGGAATACAGGATAGGCCCAGGTTATGGCCTGGGTCAAGGTGGCCGAACGATTCATGTAATCATTCAATAGGCCGTCGGTAACCTCGGTTTGAACGGCAACTTGCCTCAGGCTCTGCACCGCAAAGAGTCCCACGCCGACCGTAACCAGGAGAACCGCACCGAACCCGGAGACGAGTTTCCAGCGAATTTTCATATTCTTGATGGATATCAACAGGTTGGTGTCTCCAGAGATAGGGCTCTTTGCGGCAGATTTGCCCGGCAAAGAACGTCGTGCTTTTCTTTTTTCTGCTTCCTTGAAAACTCATCGGCTCCAATCAGGAATACTTTAGCACTTTTGATCAGAACGAAATGAAAAGACCTTGATGCAAAAGGGGGATCTCACCGTGACCGGGGGATGGGGATCTTTTTTTGGAGTCTCGTTGGAGCGGCACGTCCTGGAGTGAAGAGCACCTCTTGAGCCTGACCTGCATCACCGGGAGCAGAATGATTCAAGTCTGGCGACAGGGTCAGGCGAGGGTGTCCCTATGTTTGGAGGCTAAACCGAATATTTGAGATCGGCCAGTACCGCCTGGATTGAACGTCTACCCCTGAATTCATTGAACCGCAGCTGATAAAGCAGGTCCAGGGCCGGTCCCCCCTCGATCTTCTCCATAAACTCCCCCATATTGAATCCGATGGCCGTCACCGGACCGCCTCTCCCGGGGAACCTGAATTTCAGGTGATTCGTCCCAACCACGGTGCAACCGTCAACATTGACTTGAGGGGAGAGAAAAAGGGGCTCGGGATTTCCCATCCCGAAAGGTTTTAAGCGCTCAAGCTCCGCCACCAGAACCTC
>CAYUBU010000388.1:0-7000 GCA_964443105.1 uncultured Nitrospirota bacterium | reverse complement strand
TTCTGGAGCACCTCCACGTTGGTGGAAAAACCGGTCTTGGTCTTCTTCACCGGCTTGATTTTCATCTTGGTGAAGAGAATCCGGGCAAGCTGCTGGGTGGAATTGATATTGAATTCTTCCCCCGCGAGCCCGTAGATCTTCTTCTTCAGGCGGTCCAGATCGTCGCCGATTTCCCGGGACATGACGGCGAGAAAATCGGGGTCGATCCGGACGCCCGTCTGCTCCATGCGGGCCAGGACCGAGATGAGGGGGATCTCAATTTCGTGAAAGAGGCCGTTCAGATTCTGCTCCTCCAGGCGGGGCGCCAGCAGCTCGTAGAGGGCGTAGGTGATTTCAGCGTCCTCCGCGGCATACGCGGTGGCCTGATCGACAGGGACCTGATCAAAACCGATGGCGTTGCGCCCGGTTCCGGTCACCTCCTGATAGGTGATGGTCTTGTGATTCAAATAGGTCAGGGCCAGGTCGTTGAGGTTGTGGGTGGTCCGGGAGGGATTGATGAGGTAGGAGGCGACCATGGTATCGAAAAAGACGCCCCGCAGAACCACGCCGGCATTGGCGAGCACCAGCATGTCGTATTTGATGTTCTGTCCGATCTTCCTGATGTCCCGATCGATCAGCAGGGGACCGAGCTGATCGAGAACCTCGCTCAGGGGGAGTTGTTCCGGTGCGCCAGCACTCCTGTGGGCCACGGGGATGTAGACCCCTTCTCCCCGCTTTACCGACAGGGAGATGCCCACAATGGCCGCGCGCATGGGATCGAGGGCCGTGGTCTCCAGATCGACGGAGACTTCTTTCTGTTTGACGACACGACTCAAGAACGCCTTCAGCTCCTTTGGGGTCAAAATGGTTCGATAATCCTTCTGCTCTGTCTCCTTGTGGGAGGCGAATTCCTGCAGGAGGCTGGTAAATTCCAGCTCCCGGAGCAAGCCCATGAGATCCTCCAGCTTCGGCTTGGCATAGCGAAAGGTCTCGAGATCGAGGCCGACGTCGAGTCCCGTATCGATGATCACCAGACGCTTGCTCATCCGGGCCAATTCGCCGTTCTCAGCGATTCGCTCTCCCATCTTTCCTTTGATCTTTGACGCGTTGGCCAGAACGCCTTCCAGGTCGTGGTACACCTCAAGCAGTTTGAGCGCCGACTTGGGACCGATCCCGGGCACGCCGGGCACATTGTCCGAGGCATCACCCGTGAGGGCCATGAGATCCACCACCCGGCCCGGTTCCACTCCGACCCGGGCGGCCACCTCCTTTTCTCCGATGAGAGCCTCCTTCATGGTGTCGTAGACCGTGACCCGGGGCCCCACGAGCTGAAAGAAGTCCTTGTCCCCGGTCACCAGAACCACCTGGAGCCCTTTTTCCGCCCCCTGGCGCGCCAGGGTCCCCAGGATGTCGTCGGCCTCATACCCCGGCCGTTCGATGGAAGGAATCTGGAAGCCTTCCACCATCCGCTTGATATAGGGGATCTGGGGCTGGAGGTCTTGGGGCATCTCGGGGCGGTTGGCTTTGTAGTCCTTGTAGATCTCGTGACGGAAGGAGGGCCCTTTGGCGTCAAAGGCTACGGCCACATAGTCGGGCTGCTTTTCGTTGATCACTTTCATGAGCATCCGGGTGAAGCCGTAGACGGCGTTCGTCGGCAGCCCCCGGGAATTGGAGAGGTTGCGGATCGCATAGAAAGCCCGGTAGATATAGGAACTCCCGTCGATAAGATAGAGGGTCTGATTTGCAGTCACGGAGTTCGTCCTTAGAGTTTGTGATGGCGCCCGCCCGGGGCGACAGGGCCCTCCGACCATATCGGAAGGGCCGGTTTTTATCAAGGGCAATCGGGGGCGTTGCCCTTTTGCTTTGACAATCCTCCCCGTTACCCTTAAGCTAGCCCGGAGTAAGGGTGGCACCCCCTTTGTGGAGCTTTCATGATACCTGCCATATCGTTTGTCGGCCGCTCGGGCTCGGGCAAGACGACCTTCCTGGAAAAACTGATCCCTCTTCTGGCGGAAAGAGGCTACCGCCTGGGCGTCGTCAAGCAGGCCCACCACACCAGCGACGTCGACAAACGGGGAAAGGACTCATACCGTCTCCGGGAAGCCGGCGCTTCTCAAGTGATTCTAAATTCTCCGACCCAGATGGCCCTGATCCGCCAACAGACGGAAAGACTCCCCATGGCGAAAGTCCTCGCTTATTTCCGCGATGTCGACCTGATCCTGGTCGAAGGGTACAAAGGGGACGACGTGCCCAAAATTGAGCTCTTCCGAACCGGCGCCTCTCCCGAAGGTCCTATTTATCAGGACGGCCTAGCCATCGTCGGATTGATTACGGACCAGCCCGATCTCGATCCTTCTGTACCTCGCTTCACCCTCGACGATGCCGCAAAGATCGCCCGGTTCATCGAAGAAGAAATTGTTAACCCGGATATTGCATGAGTGATCGTCATGAGAGGGCGCAGAAGCGCCGTAGGCAAGGCGCAGAAAATTTTCTGGCTGAAGACATATTGAAATATTTCAAAGTCAGGAAATTTTCTGCAACGCCGCATACGGCAGCTTATCCGGCCTCGCAATAGATTTACTCATGCAATGTCCGGGTTAAGACCTGACCTTCCCGCCTTGACGCCGCAATATCAATCTGTTATAAGTATCGGCCAGTTTGCAAGGGTGACGTTCAATGCGCGCCACTGACCTCCAACCTCAAACAGGGAGAGACTTCATGAAATCGATTCTGGTGGCAAACCCCAAGGGAGGATGCGGCAAGACCACTTTGGCTGTGAACCTGGCATCCTATTATGCCAGACGGGGCCTGCGGGTCGGGCTTGTCGATCTGGATGATCAGGGCAGTGCCATGACGTGGCTTGCGCAGCGCTCGGAACATCACCCCGAAATCCAGGGCTGGCACGGAACCAACGGCGGGAAAGCGGCCTTTGAGACACCGGATGTGGTGGTCATGGACGGTCCGGCCAGAATCCAATCGAAGAAACTGGAACAGGCCGTGGAGAAGGCCCACGTCATTCTCGTGCCCGTATCGCCCTCTCTCTTTGACATGGAGGCCGTCGCCCCTTTTCTCGAGTCGATACAGGGGATTCCCGCCGTTCGAAAAGGGAGCAAGCGGCTCGGTCTCGTGGGGAACCGGACCCGCTCCAACACCATCAGTTCCCAGGATCTGCAAAAAGTGCTGCGGAAAGCGGGGGTGAAAGTTGCGGGCACCCTCTCCGACTCCCAGATCTATGTCCGGGCCGGCACCCTGGGCCTCGGGATCTTCGACGTGGCCAAGAGCCAGAGTCAGCACCTTCGGGATGAGTGGCGCTCCCTGATCCGCTTCGTGAACAAAGGGTAAGGCTTGCGTAAAGTCAGCTGCAGGCTCTCTAATAACCGATGATATCGGCCTGATAGCCGAGCCCTTCCACCGTTTTCAGAAGATCGGCGGAATTCGTTTCCGTCACGCGGTAAGCGACAAAGATGGCCCCTGCCTGGCTGGAACTCAGAGAAGAGGCGACCACACCGGGCGCCTCACTGAGATCTTGCAGCAGTCCCACGGGGCAGGAAGGCTCCTCCCCTTGCCGTACCCGCATCAGCATAGTAAGGACACTCACCAAAAAACCCCCTGAGAAAAGGGGGTGCCAGGCAGGCTTGCCTGGCACCCTTACCGCCCTTGGGCGTCAAGGCCGCCGCTCTGCCCCGTCTCGTGCAGAATGGCGGTCACCCGTTCCACCAGTGCATCGAAATCACAGGGCTTTTCCATATAGCCGGCACAGCCCATGGGGCCGAGCTTCGCCATCAAATCGTCATCTTCGAGCCCCGTCACCACGAAGGTGGAAACGGGGATGGTCTCTTTCTTGATGGCCCGGATCAATTCGAACCCGGTCATGCGGGGCATTTGGAGGTCGGTCACCACCAGGTCGAAAGGCTTCTTCCCCCGGTCCTTCCTGAGAAGGAGCGACAAGGCCTCCTCCCCGTTCTCCGCCTCGGTCACATCAAAATTGTTGGATTTCAGGATCAAGGCCAGAACCGTCCGGCAGCAGGGCTCGTCTTCCACTACCAGTATCCGCTTCCGTCTTCCCATTTCGGCCCCTTTCTGAAGATTTTGCCTTGAGTATACAGCCGTTCCTCTTTTTTTCTATCGGTCCTTGTCTGATAAATATGTAGGACAAGACCTCCTCAGTCTGTCGGTATTTGTCCTACAAGATAGACCAGAGTACCGTGTGTCTTCAGCCAGAATAAGGGTGCCAGGCAGGCCTGCCTGGCAACCGTTGCCTACGGCGCTTCTACGACCTCGCATGACGATCACTCATGCAAAATCCGGGTTAAACAGGATGATGGGAGGGGACCATATGGCAAAACGGGAATATTGACGAATCGTTGTTTTTTGACAAACAAAAGATTCTATGGTTATATTGGTAAATCTCCGAAAATAATTGAGAAACCGGTCTCGCCGTGCCATCGGGCTCGCACGTCACCCGCCTCTATTGGAGGGAAATCTGTTCACCCCTTACCGGCGATTCAGATCTGCAATCACCACGGCTCTAATTAGATGTCCGGCCGCGCAACATGGATGGGATGTGCACCTGCCCGGCGTCTCGCACTGAACGGGAAACCGCTGACACTCCAGAGTGTGACTCCATGTCTCAGTTGTCGCAGATTACATGGCTGAGCTTCCTCACCGCTTTACTCGGGGCGATCTTCGGCCTTCTACCCTGGGGACTCGCCCTGGAGGAGAGCCTCGGCCTGCGGCTGCTCTTTCGGTTTCGGGGCCCCCGATCGCCACCGCCGGAGGTGGTGGTGATCAGCACCGAGAACGCCTCGGCAGCCAAACTCGGGCTTCCGGAAAAACCGGAAAAATGGCCCCGCTCCCTCCACGGGCAGCTCATTGACCACCTCGTCCAACGGGGTGCCGAAGTCATCGTCTTCGACATCATCTTCAGCGAAGCCCGCTCCATAGAAGACGACACACGCTTCGCCCGGGCCATCGCCCGGGGCGGCAATATTGTTCTCGTTGAATTGATGAAGAACACCACCGTGGCCTTCCCCGACGAGGCCGGGGTGGCCGGTGGGCGCCTCAACGTGGAGCGCCTCATCCAGCCGATCCCCCTGATCGCTGAATCGGCCGCCGCACTGGCCCCCTTCCCGCTGCCCCACGTGCCGTTCAAAGTCAGTCAATACTGGACCTTCAAGACCTCCGCCGGAGAGACACCGACCCTGCCGGTGGTCGCCTTTCAGATTTTTGCCGCAGAGGTCTACCCCGACTTTCTCAGCCTCCTGGAAAAGGTTTCCACCGACCATCGGGGACGTTTGCCTCGAGAGATGGCTCCCGTCATGGCGGCGGGCCGTGTGGCCGAGTTGGTCCGGGATATCCGGGTTATTTTTGAACAGGACCGGGGTATCGGCGAAAGGATGCGCGATGCCTTGGAGAACCGGCACCTCGGTGACGATCACAGGGAGAAAAGAACCCGCCTTGTCTCACTGATCCGGATGTATCAGGCCCCTGACAGCCAATACCTCGATTTCTACGGACCGGCCCAGACGGTGACCACCATCCCCTATGCCCGGATCGTAAGCCCGGAAGAGGAAAGTGAGAGCAGGGATCTGCGAGGCAAAGCCGTTTTTGTCGGGACCTCGGAAAACAGACAGCCCGAACAGAAACAGGTCGATGCCTTCCATACGGTCTTTACCGACGGGCATGGGCTCGATCTGAGCGGTGTAGAGATCGGGGCGACGGCATTCGCCAATATTCTGGAGGATCGGCCCGTCCGGCCCCTGAGCACCCCGGCTCTGGGGCTGACCCTCTTATTGTGGGGGCTGGCCGTCGGCGCCCTCTGCGCTTTCCTCTCCCCCCTTGCCGGCGCCTTTTCGGTGGCCGGGGCTGGCGTGATTTACTTCGCCGCCGCCTTCCATCAATTCCAGACCCGGGGTCTCTGGTTGCCGGTCATGGTGCCCCTCTTCGGTCAGGCACCGCTGGCTTACTTCGCGGCCCTCTATGGGAACTATGTCCAGACCAGAGGGGAACGTCAGAAGATCAAACAGGCCTTTGCCTTCTACGTCCCCGATGACGTGGTGGAGCAGGTCTCCCGGAATATATCCGACATGAAGGTGAACAACAAGGTGGTCCACGGCACCTGTCTCGCTTCCGATGCCGAAAGCTTTACGTCCCTTTCGGAAGCCATGGCCCCGGAAGCGCTGAGCAACTACATCGACCGTTACTATGAAGTCCTCTTTGAACCGGTGAAGCGACACGGCGGGTTTGTCTCCAATGTGGAGGGTGACGCCATGCTCGCCGTCTGGGTCCACGTCGAAGCCGATAATCAATCGAATCGGAACGCCTGTCTGGCCGGCCTCGATATGGACGAAGCGGTACGCCGTTTCAACCGTACCGCATCGGGCCAGCCCCTGCCGACCCGCATCGGCCTTCATGCCGGACCGATTCTGCTCGGCAATGTGGGCGCTCTCGATCACTACGAATACAGGCCCGTGGGCGATATCGTCAATGCAGCGAGCCGGATTGAAGGTTTGAACAAATACCTGGGAACAGACATTCTGATTTCCGATGCCGTGCTCCAGGGGATCGACGGTTTTCTGACCCGGAAGGTCGGCTCCTTTATCTTCCTGGGCAAATCAGCGCCTCTCGTCATACATGAGCTGCTGGGCACCCGGGATGGCGCAACACCGGAACAGGAGCATCTCTGCAGAGACTTTTCCGAGGCGCTCGGTGCCTTTAGCCAGGGTGCCTGGGAGGACGCCATGGCCGCATTCTCGGCCATCGACCAGACCTATCATGGCGATGGACCGTCCCGGTTCTTTGCGCCTCTCTGCGAGCAGTACCGCCACCAACGGTCGGCGGAGCCCTGGAGCGGCGTCGTTACCCTCGACCGGAAATAGGCGTTCAGACAAAGGTGGACCTGTCCGGAGGGCCCGGTTCAAAGCGATATCATTCAGGATGGATGGGGGGAAACCATGATGGTAGATCGAAGTGCTTTGCATTGTGCGGTACTGTTCACTGCTCTCCTTTTGACTATCACCCT
>CAYUBU010000387.1:0-3158 GCA_964443105.1 uncultured Nitrospirota bacterium | reverse complement strand
CTTGAAACGTCGTTCCTTGAAGCGCCTCGACGCATCCACCACCCTGGGCGCCGGCTTCGCCGGTTTCATGGAAACCAGCTCCGATTCCAGCTTCTTTCTCTTTTCCTTGAAATGAGGATCGAGTCCGCCTTTGGCCGTGAGCTGGCATCTTCGAAATTCGATCCCTTCGACACGAACCGCCTTGTCCCCGTCGCAGTGCATATGGACGATGGCCGCCCGAAGCATCTTGCCGCCGTAATCGGGGAAGCTCATCCCCTTCTCGCCGGCGAGCAATCCGAGGAAATCCATGCCATCAACTTCGACAAAGGATTTATCCCGATCATTCAAAAGATAGACCCAGACATCATTCTTCATCTTTTCTCCTTTACTAGCCCCGACAAATAGTATACTCTTTTTCAACTATTTTCAAGTCGCCTGTCGGGGTGTGACGGCACAACATGCTGCAGACGTCCAAAGGCATCAAATAACAATCCTGACTGGAGAGGATAAGGTGTTCCTGCCCATCAGCGACATGCCCAACCCCCGGGGTACACCCTTCGTCAACTACCTCCTCATTGGCGTGAACGTCGCGGTCTATCTGCTGGTGAGCTTCCCCTTGAGCTCAACGCCTGTGAATCCCAATGATCCGGCACTCTTCGAATACATTCGGGCCATTCCCCAATATGCCAATGTGCCGCTACAGGATCTGCTTCGGCAGGTTTCAAGCTACGACCTTTTTGTTTTCAGCCACGGCTTTAAGCCGGGCATGCCGTCGGTGGATGATCTTTTCTTTTCCATGTTCCTCCACGGCGGCTTCATGCATCTTTTTGGAAATATGCTCTTTCTCTGGATCTACGGTGACAACGTGGAACATCGACTGGGCTCGGTCAAGTACCTCCTCGCCTATCTGGCCACAGGCGTCACTGCCACCCTCTTTTTCACCCTTTTCCGAATGAACTCGATCATCCCCATGGTGGGGGCATCGGGCGCCATCTCCGGTGTGCTGGGGCTCTATTTCCTCTGGTTCCCGAAGAACCAGGTCCGGATGTTCATCATGCTTTTCCCCATTTTCATGGACACGGTCCTTCTAAATGCACGGCTGGTCCTCGGGTTCTATCTCGTGGTGGACAACCTGCTCCCCTTTCTTTTCGCCTCAGGAGCCGGCGGCGGGGTGGCCCATGGGGCCCATATCGGCGGTTTTCTGGGAGGTCTGGCCATTGCCTATGGAACCGATCGGCTCCCCGAGTTATTCAAGATACCCAAGTGGCGCTCCGTCTGGAGGTCCACCGCCAAGGAACCTCCCCTCGACGGAAAAGAAGGTGACATCGTCTCACAGATTCATGAAGCATTGAAGAGCGGAGATTTGGCAGGCGCCGCTTCGGCCTATTTTTCAGCCAATTCTAAAGATAAGCGAAAGAACATCCTCGGCTCCGATCGTCTTCAGATAGGCTACCAGCTCCTGAAGGAGGGCCACTACGCCGAGGCGGTTTCGGTCTTCAGGCAATATATTGGCGACTACCACAACGGACCCGATCTGGACAAAGCGTACCTCGGGGCCGGCGTCGCCCTTTACCAGGGGCTCGGGCAGCTCACTTCAGCATACCAGTATTTTCTGGCGGTACTCGATGTCGACCCTGATCCGGAAACGGCTGCTCAGGCAAGGCGTTATATCTCAGCCATAGACGATATGCAGAAACTCCAGCTGGGACGGCGCCGATAGCCCCGTGCAATATCCAGGAAAAGCCGGGCCCTCTGCGCCGGGGGGCTGGCGTGATCCCTGGGCTAACCTGCACCCTATTGGTTCCCGAAATTTCGAACGGCCCCGCAGTCGGGACAGGTCCAGGTGATCTGGTTGCAGGTCATCCCCCACAGGTTCTCCTGCATGCATTCAGGGCACATCATAAAACCGCAGGGGCAATGCCAGCAGAACAGGACTGTTTTCCCGCAGGCAACACAGGTGTACTCTCTCTTGCGCCGTCGACGGCTTTCTCTCCTTGGTGCTGCCATGGCTGATGGTTATCCCCCATTCCGACTGTTGAGTATATCGATACAAGGGCCATACCCTTTGGCATAGCGCCCCCCTTATGGCGATTAGACTACCAAATTACCGAGTGAAAAACAATCGAGGCGACTGAGTGCCAGGCAGGCCTGCAGGCACCCTCATTCCCAGGACGGAGGCCCAGGTGAAAAAGACAGGCAAGCCATGCCGTTAAAAAACAGGGGGAGAGTCGTGATGATAAAAGAAGTGGTGCAAAAGATTATGGCAGTTTCGGCACCGATATCGCGATCTCGTCACCGGTCAGCCCTTCGGCCAGAAAAGCCAGGAGCTGTCGCTTTTCAGCTTCACTCAGACTGAGCGGCTTGAGGACTCTGTTCTTCTCACCGCCGCCCCGGTCGAAGAAATCGATGACCTCTTCCAGCGTTCCATAAATACCGTTGTGCATATAGGGGCCGTGTCTGCTGATGTCTCGCAGTGTGGGTGTTCGAAAGGCCCGCCAGTCGTCCTTTTTCTTTGTCACCAGATAGCGGCCCGGATCAACATCGAGGGTTCGGAACTTTTTATAACCGCTGATCTTGGCCACAAAGCGTCGGGTGGCCGCCACCTGAGGATCGTTGACGAACATGGGATTCTCCGGCACATTGAGGGCGTAGAACAGGTCGTCGGAGAGATTCACCCCGTGGTGACACGTAAGACAGCGCCCTTTGCCTCGAAAGACCTCAAGCCCCTTGCGGGCGTCAGGCGATAGAGCCTGCTCGTCCCCCCGAAGATATCGGTCCAATGGCGAATTCCGGGACACCAGGGTTCGCTGGAAGGCGGCCAGAGCCAGGGCTATCTGCTCCTTGGTAATATCATCGTTGCCGAAGACCTCTTTAAACGCCGACACATATGCCGGTATGGAACGGAGCACCTCCTCCACATAGTCGAGGTTGCGATTCATTTCAAAGGGGGAAAGCACCGGGTGTCCCGCCTGCTCCTCCAGGGAGCCTACCCGGCCGTCATGAAAGAGCGCCTTGGCAAAAGCGATATTGATGAGCGTCTGGGTGTTGCGCCAGCTCTTGGTGGTAGGATAGCTGAGCGACAGGGCCTGCCCGTCGGAAAACCCCATATCAACTGTATGGCAAGTCGCGCAGCTCATGGTACCGTCTCCCGAGAGACGGCGATCGAAGAAGAGTTTCTT
>CAYUBU010000386.1:0-6300 GCA_964443105.1 uncultured Nitrospirota bacterium | reverse complement strand
GATCTGGCCGGTCGGGCCGGAAGTCTGGTGGTGGGTGTGGTGGTCGGTGTCTTACTCCATACTTTGAATCTGGTGCTCGGTGTCTTTGCGCCGACGATACAGTCCTTGCGTCTCCATTATGTCGAGTTTTTCAGCAAGTTTCTGGAACCCGGCGGCAGAGCATTCGAGCCTCTGGAAAAAACCAAATGAGGGAGGAAAACTATGGAAACAGCGCTTGGCATGGAAAAAATTCTGATCGCCTTTGCGGCGGCTCTGGCCATCGGGATCAGCGCTCTGGCCACCGCCTGGGCGCAGTCCAGGATCGGCGCCGCCGGTGCCGGGAGTCTGGCGGAGAAACCGGAGTTGAGCGCGACGATCATCATCCTTCTGGCCATCCCTGAAACCATGGTCATTCTCGGATTTGTGATTGCTGCCATGATCCTCATGACGGAGTAATGCCATGACCCATGAAGCACTGATCGCCTCACTGAAGGCCAAGGGAAAAAAGAAAGTGGACGCCCTGTGGCATGATGCCGAAGGGGAAATTGAGCGGTTTCGGGCGGCCGTGGAGAAGCAGCTGGACGAAGAGCGGGCGAAAACCGAGCATCAGGCTTCCCTTGAGAATCGGGAGCTCTGTGATTCCGTCATGAAGGCCGGGGAAAGAGAAGCGCGCAAGCGGCTGGCGACGGCCAAAAGCAGACTTGGTGAGCGTCTCTACCGGTCGGCCGTCGAGAGTCTTCCCCGTTTCCGCGGTAAAAATTATGAAAAACTCTTTACCACCCTGGTCGCCAAGCTCCCCGAAGGGCCCTGGGAGGAGGTACACGTGAATCCACGGGACCAGGCGCTTGCCGGGCATTTATTTCCCGGGTCCCGGGTGGTGACCGATGATGCCATTGTCGGAGGGATGACCGTGGTTGGCCGCGAGGGGCGTTTCTCTGTTATCAATACGCTGGAAAAACGGCTGGAGCGGGGGTGGGCGGATATCCTCCCCGAATGTTTCAAGGGGATCCAGGTCGAGGGGATGACCGATGAATCTGCTGCGTAACGATCTTCCCGAAGGCTATCCCACCGATTATGTGGTTTCTCGCATTCGGGGACGACGAGCCGCCCTGACGGGGGACTGGCTTTCCTTGATCGAGAGAGGTCTGGCCCCGGGCTTCTCGGAAGAATTCCTCTGGCGCGGACTGCTCAAGGAACTCTCCTGGGTCTATCGCCAGTTGAACAACCGTTTGCGGGCTATTTTTGCCCCCCTGTTTCTCTCCTTTGAAGTGCGGACCCTGATTCTTTGTCTCCGGAACAAGGCGGCCCGGGATATGGGCAAAGTTGCTGAGCTGCTCAACTACAGCCTTCTCTGTGATGAAATACGCCAGGCTCTGCTGGCGGAAGAAGAGTTCGCGAAAACGATCAAGTCTGTTGCGGGGCGTTTGACTCAATTCTCACCTCAATTCCTGGGTATTGATGAAATCTATGGCAGCCAGGGCCTGCGGGCCTTTGAGGAAACACTCGTCCGAACAAGTCTGGAACATTTTAGCCAGTCCAAGCTTCATCCCCTGATTCGGACCTTCTTTGTTCATTTTCTCGACCAGCGCAACCTGATCAGTTTCTACAAGCACCTCCGCTGGGGCATCGGTGAGGCGCCTCCCTACCTTCCCGGCGGTACCATCCCCGAATCAAAGCTCCGGGATATCCTGGCCGGCGGTAAAATAGAGGAACTGGAAAGACTCCTCAAACCGAAGCGCGGCAAGATTAAAGGCGACGGGGGCGTTGAAGTCGTTCTGGTCCGCGAACTCACCAAGCAGGTGCGGGAGGCCGGGAGGGATGTTGTGGGCATGGGCCCCATCCTCGATTATATTTGGCGCCGGTATATTGAAGCCAGAAATATGGGGACCCTCCTTTACGGAAAGGAACTCGACCCGGATGTTCTGGCCCGGGAGTTGATCCTGTGAAGAAGATCGTCTTCATTACACCGGTGGAGGCCTACTTCGGTTTCAGCCTGGCCGGAGTGACGCAAATCGCCATTCCGGCGAACGAGCTTCAAGCCACGGTGAAACAGATTACCGATGAGGAGGCGGCGGGGGTGTTGGTGGTGGACGAGCGGCTCATCGATGGCATGTCGGAAGAAGAACTCCATGAGGCAGAGTCCCGATGGTCCGGTGTCATCATTGTGCTTCCGGCACCGGCCAAGGGGGAACTGGAAGGGGAGGCTTATGCCATCCGCCTCCTCCGCCGGGCCATCGGGTACCATGTGAGGCTGAATGTATGAAGGGGCGTATTCTCGGCATATCCGGTCCCACGGTCACGGTGGATGCCGCCGGAATCAAACTCTATGATCGGATTGCCCTCGGTCACGCCCGGCTCCTGGGGGAGGCGGTGCGAATGGAGCGCAAGACTTCCATCGTACAGGTCTATGAGGACACCCGGGGACTGGCTGTCGGCGAACCGGCGGAAAATTTGGCCATGCCGCTGAGCGTGTGGCTCGGACCGGGACTGCTGGAGCAGATTTTCGACGGCCTCCAACGCCCGTTGCGGCAACTGGGTGAGGCCTACGGCCCCTTTATACTGGCCGGAAAGGAACTCCCTCCCGTGTCGTGCGATCGGCAGTGGCGCTTCTTTCCGTCAAAAAAGGCCGGTGAGGTGCTTAAGAAAGGCGAAGCCGTGGGCCATGTGAAAGAAGGCGCATTTAAACATCCGATCATTCCGATGGAGATGGAAGGGACGATTGACCATATTGTGGATGGTGAAATCTGTCCTGAAGACCCGGTGGCCACACTCACCGACGGACGGGAAATCCACAACTATCATCACTGGCCGGTGAGAAGCCCCCGTCCTTACGGGAAAAAACTGGCGGCCCGTGAGCCCCTGGTGACCGGACAGCGGTGTATCGATTTCTTTTTCCCCCAGGTCCGAGGCGGCACCGCCATCTTCCCCGGCGGCTTCGGAACGGGAAAGACTGTCCTGGAGCAGTCGATCACAAAATTTGCCGATACGGACATCGTCGTCTACGTCGGCTGCGGCGAGCGGGGGAATGAAATGGCCGAAATGCTGGAGGAGTTCGGGACACTTACCGATCCCTGGTCCGGGAATCCCTTGACCGCACGGACGGTCATGGTGGTCAATACCTCCAACATGCCTGTAGCCGCCCGGGAAGCCTCCATTTACACCGCCGTGACCATGGCTGAATATTATCGGGACATGGGATACCATGTTCTCTTTCTGGCGGACAGCATTTCCCGGTGGGCCGAGGCGCTCCGGGAGATTTCTTCCGCCCTGGAGGAGATGCCCGGTGAGGAAGGGTACCCCACTTATCTGTCGTCCCGACTCGCCCGGTTCTTTGCCCGGTCTGGTGTGGTGGAGACCCTAGGCGGACAGACGGGGTCCCTGAGCATGATTCTCTCCGTATCGCCGCCGGGAGGCGATTTTACCGAGCCCGTCACCCAGGCCTGTCTTAGAAACACCGGGTCTTTTCTCATGCTCGACACCGGTCTGGCCCATCGGCGTCATTTCCCCGCCATCAACTGGTCCCAGAGCTTCTCCCTTTATGAAGAGACGGTGTCCCGCTTCTTTGAGGAGAAAATCGCCCCTGAGTGGAGTGCCTTGAAAAAGGAGTGCAAGGCACTTCTGCAGCGGGAGGAAAAACTTCGGGAGGTGGCTGAAATTGTCGGTGCCGAAGGTCTCGAAGACGAAGGCCACCTCCTCATGCATGTGGCCGAGCGGGTACGGCAGGAGTTCCTCTGTCAGAACGCCTATACGGAGGACGCCTTTTCCCCGCCGGAGCAGACCTTTGCCACGATAAAGGAGATACTGGATTTCTACCATGCCGCTGAAGAACGACTCGCCGGGGGCGAATCCCTGGGTGAGATCCTGAAAGAGGCGAAGCCATGAGGCTTTCGGAACACCGTTACGGCACCATCAGCGCCATCAAGAGTCCTCTTTTGGTGCTGGACGAGATCGTCCAGGCCCGCATGGGAGAGGGGGTTCGCATCATCTATCCCGACGGCCGGGAAATGGATGGGGAAATTCTGAAGATCGACAGGACCACCGTGCTGGTTCAGGTTTTTGGCGAGAGCCATGGGCTCGATGTGGATCATTCGTCTGTCGTTTTCTCCGATGCGGTCAAAAGGGCGCCCCTCTCCCTGGATGTGCTGGACCGCGTCTTCAACGGCTCCTTTGAGCCGATGGATGGGGTCGACATGTTTGTTCCCGACGCCTGGGCGCCGGTGACCGGTTCCCCCCTCAATCCTGCCTCCCGGGCCCGGCCCGAAGAGTTCATCGAAACCGGTTTTGCCGCCATCGACGGACTCAATACCCTGGTGATGGGACAGAAGCTTCCCATCTTCTCCTGTGCCGGATTGCCCTCCAAGGAGGTGGCCGCGCGGATCCTGGCACAGTCGCGGATGCTCAAAGGAGAGGCCGCCCGGGGCGGTGGAGAATTCGTGGTGATCTTCGTGGCGCTGGGCCTGACCCACCACGAGTATGCCCATTACATGGAGACCCTGGAGCGAATGGGGACGGGTTTCGTGGCTTTCATCAATCTGGCCGCCGACCCGGTGGTGGAGCGGATTCTGTCGCCCCGATTCGGTCTCACCGTGGCCGAATACCTGGCCTTCGAAAAGGAGATGGATGTGCTGGTGGTCATCACCGATATGACCAATTACTGCGACGCCTTACGGGAGGTGTCCACGGCCCGGGAAGAACTCCCCGGCAGGCGGGGCTATCCAGGCTACATGTACTCGGATCTCGCCTCCCTCTTCGAGCGGGCCGGCCGGATCCGGGGAAGGAAGGGATCGGTCACCATGCTGCCGGTGGTGACCATGCCTGAAGACGATATCACCCACCCCATCCCCGACCTGACCGGGTATATCACAGAAGGACAGATCGTCCTGAGCCGGGAATTGCACCGGAAGGGGATCTTCCCGCCCATTGACGTCTTGCCGAGCCTCTCCCGGCTGATGCAGCACGGCATTGGCGAGGGGCGGACACGAAAGGACCACCGTGCCGTGGCCAATCTCCTCTACCGACATTATGCCAGGGGCCGGGACCTCAGAAACCTGGAAACCATCGTGGGCCGTGAAGGGATGAGCGACCAGGATAAGGTCATGCTCGACTTTGCCGAAGCCTTCGAGAGGGACTTCATTCACCAGGAAGCCGGCCGGCGGTCGGTTCATGAGAGTCTCGATGCAGGGATCGAGCTTCTCAAGCGGTTTGCACTGGAGGCGCCATGATTCATCCGACCCGGACCAATCTTCTCCACCTCAAGGAGCGGCGAGGGGCCGTCACGAACAGTGCCAGAATTCTCAAGGCCCGCCGGCAAGCGCTCATCCGCAAGGTGATCGAATCGTCCCGTCCCTTCCTGGAATCGAATGATGCCATCCGAAACGACTATGGCAAGGCCCTGGCGGAGCTTCACTTCACCCTCGGCCACGAGGGGAAAGACTTTGTTGCGTCCGTGGCGGCGGTGAGCAAGAGAGAGGTGGGGGTGGAGATTGAACAGAAGAACGTGATGGGTGTGAAGTATCGGGAGGTCTTATTCGACCAAACCATGGTGCGATCGCCCCGGGAGCGGAATTACGATTACATGGGAACCACCCCCCACATGGAGGAATCGGTGCATCTATTCGAAAAGATCGTCGATGCCATGATGGAATACGCCGTATTCGAAAGCAAGCTGAAACGTCTCGGGGATGAGATCCTCCGGGTCACCCGACGGGACCGGGTACTGGAGGAACGGGTTCTGCCTCGACTCAAAGGAGAAATCCGGACCATCGCCCAGTACCTCGGTGAACGGGAACGGGAATCTTATTTCCGATTGAAACGGTTCAAGGATAAACGGACCGCCCGGGTCTTGTTGGAGCAGGAACGCAATTAGCATTCCCGGAATGAGTCATTCTAGACTATGATGAGGAGGGAACAGCATGAGCAAACGCAAGGGAATCTATTGGGTCAAAACGGATCGGTGGTACGTGGAAAGACTGGTCTGGCTCATTGCAGGTACAGACGTGCTGGTCAGTTCCGTGCTGACCGTGGTGCACAGCCCTAACTGGATCTTCTCCATTCTTTTTGTCGGCGTCTGCTCCGTACTCGTCGCGCTGACCGGCTTCTGCCTGGTGGGCAATATTGTCTATCGCCTCGGTGCCGAGGCCAGGCTGTCCCGTCAAGGGGGGAGTGCAGCGCCCAGGACTTCCCTCTATCTCATGGAGACAGACAAGTGGTACCTGGAGCGGTTCATCTATCTCTTCGTGGGGGTCAACCTCTCCCTGAGTTCGCTTCTGGCTAAGTTTCACACCCTCTACTGGCTCTATTTTACGTCCTTTGTCGGTTCGG
>CAYUBU010000385.1:0-2505 GCA_964443105.1 uncultured Nitrospirota bacterium | reverse complement strand
GGGCCTGGGAGAGGTCTTCCATTACGTTCTTCGATCGGAGAACCCGAAACGGACTCTCGATGAGCTGCGCACACTTCATGACTGGGTGGTCAAGCCGGAACTGCGCAAAATACCCGGCGTGGCGGAGATCAACTCCTGGGGCGGTTTGGAGAAGCAGTACCATGTCATCGTCTCCCCGGAGTCGCTGGTCAAGTTTAAGCTCACCTTTGATGATGTGGAACGAGCGCTTCAGGAGAACAACGCCAACGTCGGAGGGGGGCAGGTCACCACCGGCGGGCAGACACTCCTGGTCCATGGATTAGGCCGGGTGAGATCTGTTCAGGAGATTTCCGGCATCGTTATCGACGCACACGGAGGGGTGCCGGTTCGAATCCGTGATGTGGCGCAGGTGGCCATCGGCCACGAGTTGCGCAGGGGAGCCGTTTCTGCCTCCGGAAAGGGAGAGGTGGTCCTCGGCCTCGGCTTCATGCTCATGGGAGAGAACAGCCGGGAGGTCACGTCCGATCTCAAACAGGCTCTGGAGAGAGTCAAGGAAACCCTTCCTGAAGATGTGATTCTGGAGACCGTTTACGACCGCACGGAACTGGTGGACCAGGTGATTGCCACCGTCAAACACAACCTCGCGGCCGGCGCCATTCTCGTGATCGCTGTACTTCTCCTACTCCTCGGCAATCTGCGGGCCGGAATTCTGGTCGCCGCAACCATCCCCATGGCCATGCTTTTCGCTGCACTGGGGATGCAGATGATGGGGATCACTGCGAGCCTCTTGTCCCTGGGCGCCATAGATTTTGGAATTCTTGTAGACGGGTCGGTGGTCATGACCGAGGCGAATCTTAGAAAGATGACCGAACGCCAGAGCGAACTCAACCGGACGCTCCGTTTCTCAGAGCGCTTTGACGTGGTACTGGAATCGAGTCAGGAGGTGGTGCGGCCCATCATTTTCGGCATGGGTATCATTGTCCTGGTCTTTCTCCCGATCCTCACCCTGCAAGGTGTGGAAGGAAAGATGTTCAAACCCATGGCCTGGACCTTCATTTTTGCCCTGACCGGGGCCTTGCTGATCGCCGTCTTTATCTCTCCTACCCTCTCCCTTTATTTCCTGCCCAAAGAGGGAAGGCTGAAGGAGCGAAGCATCGAAGCTTTTCTCAAAAAATACTACGGCCTTGTTCTGGGAAAGGTGCTCAAGATGCGGGGGCCCTTCCTGGGAGCCGTAGTCCTGATGCTTTCGATTACGGTCTTTTTGTCATTCCGGATGGGTGGTGAGTTTATTCCCCGGCTCTCCGAAGGTTCCCTGGTGGTCAGTGTAGTGCGCCTTGCCGGCATCTCTGTGGATGAGTCCGTGGCCTACAATACGCAGATGGAGAAGCTTCTGCTGAAGGAGTTCCCCAGTGAGATCCGCCATGTCTGGAGCCGCCTGGGAAGCGCCGAAGTAGCGACCGATCCCATGGGCACCGAACTGACCGATGTATTCATGGCCCTCCACCCTCGTGACCAATGGACCAGGGCCCGGAATCAGGCCGAACTGACCGCGCTGGTGGAAAAATCCCTTCACGGTCTGCCCGGGATTCGGATCGTGCTTTCCCAACCCATCGAACTGCGGGTGAACGAAATGCTCTCGGGCATTCGTGCTGATGTGGGCATCAAGATTTATGGTGAGGATTTTGACCGCCTGGTCGGACTGGGAGAAGAGGTCGAGCATCTCCTGTCAAATATATCGGGCGCCGCAGATGTTTCTGTGGAGCAGATTACAGGTCAGCCCACACTCCAGATTGAAGTAGATCAAGAGACACTGGCCCGCTATGGTGTGGCCGCCAAAGACGTTCTCGACATGGTGGCGGCCGTGGGCACTCCGCGAGTCGGACAGGTTTACGAAGGGGAACGTTCCTTCCCTCTTGTGATGCGCCTTCCGGACAGATTGCGCCATGATCCCGAACGTCTGGCTGAAACCCTTATTCCTACACGGACCGGAGCAATTCTGCCGCTCAAAAGCCTGGCCCAAATCAAGGAAATAGGCCGTCCCTCGACCATCAACCGCGAATGGGGAAGACGGCTGATCAAGGTCCAGGTGAACGTGCGGGGCCGGGACATCGCCTCCTTTGTCGCCGAGGCCAGAACAAAAATTTCGGAACAGGTTCGGCTCCCCGAAGGGTATCTCATCGGGTGGGGAGGTCAGTTTGAGAATCTGGAACGTTCCCAGAAAAGACTTATGCTGGTGGTTCCTGTGACACTCTTCTTGATCTTTTCTTTGCTCTATATGAGTCTCAAAAACTTGCGTGATGTGCTGATTATCTATACGGGCATTCCTCTGGCCGCAGTGGGAGGCGTGCTGGCCCTGACCCTCCGGAATATCCCTTTCAGCGTCAGTGCCGCGGTCGGCTTCATCGCCCTCTCCGGCATTGCCGTGCTCAACGGACAGGTGCTGGTGGCCGCCGTCCGGACCTACCTGGACCAGGGCCTCTCCCTAGCTGAAGCAGTGGCTTCCGCCGGCCGTCAGCGCCTCATCCC
>CAYUBU010000384.1:0-19702 GCA_964443105.1 uncultured Nitrospirota bacterium | reverse complement strand
TCGACGGACTCAGGCTCAATCCCGGAAACATCGGCGATTCCCGCCGGGTGGAAGCAGTGGTGCGGGCCGCCGGTGAGCGGGAGATCCCCATACGAATCGGTGTGAATGCCGGGTCCCTGGAGCCCGAACTCTGGGAGAAATACGGGGGACCGACCGCCGAGGCCATGGTGGAAAGCGCCCTCAACCATGTGGCCATACTGGAAAAACTCGATTTCCGCCGCATCAAGATTTCCCTCAAAGCGTCGGACCTGGGGCGCACAATTGATGCCTACCGGCTCATCGCCGATCAGACCGATTATCCTCTCCATATAGGCGTGACGGAAGCAGGCACCTTTCTCCCGGGAACAGTGAAATCGTCGGTGGGCCTCGGTTTGCTCCTGGCCGAAGGGATCGGCGATACGCTTCGGGTATCCCTGACCGATGACCCGGTGCAGGAGGTTCGGGTGGGAAGGGAGATTCTCAGATCCCTGGGATTGCGGGAAGGGGGAGCGGTGATGGTCTCCTGCCCAACCTGCGGTCGCTGTGAGATCGATCTGATTGGTCTCGCCCGGGAAGTGGAGTCAAAGCTCGAAGGGATGAAGCATCCCATCGATGTGGCGGTCATGGGGTGCGTGGTCAACGGTCCCGGGGAAGCCCGGGAGGCTGATGTGGGGATCGCCGGGGGCAAGGGAGTCGGCCTGGTTTTCCGCAAGGGGAAGATCGTCCGAAAAGTTCCGGAAGCCGATCTGGCCCGAACGCTGATGGAAGAGATAGCCAAGGTTGTCGACGAGAAAGAAGGGGAGCAAAAAGAGAGGGGCCGTGAAAGATAGTCAGATCGATCAGGCCATCAAGATCCTGAAGCGGGAGGTGAAGCAGTGGAAAATTCCCAGCGTCGGTGTGGTGGCGCAAGAGACCCGGGACCCTTTCCAGGTGCTCGTCTCCTGTATCCTCTCTCTGAGAACTCAGGACGGGACCACGGCGGCGGCCTCCAGCAGGCTCTTTGCCCTGGGCAACACCCCGGCCCAGCTTGCCCGGCTCTCCGTCGGCAAGATAGAGGGTCTCATTTACCCTGTGGGGTTTTATCGTGTCAAGGCCCGCAACATTGTTGAGATCTCCCGTCGACTGATCGACGGCTATGACTCCCGGGTGCCCGATGAAATCGATGAACTGCTCAAGCTCCCGGGCGTTGGCCGGAAAACCGCCAATCTGGTGATGATTCTGGGATACGACAAGTATGGTATCTGCGTCGACACCCATGTACATCGGATTACAAACCGGTGGGGTTACGTCACGACGGCGACGCCGGACAAGACCGAGTTTGCCCTCCGGGAAAAACTGCCCCGAAAGCACTGGAAGGTCATCAATGATCTTCTGGTGACCTACGGTCAGAATCTGTGCCGTCCCATCCGGCCGCGCTGCAGTATTTGTAAACTCTACGGTTATTGTGACCGGAGAGATGTAGAGAAATCTTCATAAGAGCCGAACCTGCCGGTTGGCGCCGTAAATGGACTTATTCCAATTGAATGGTTCTTTTTTTCCCGGTTCTCATTTATAATAGAGCCATTATGACAGACACTTTTTCCCAGGAAGAGGTCAAGACCTATCTGGCCCAGGTGAATGGAGACATTGAAAAGGGGCGGATCGATCCCGTTGCCTTGAGGAAGGACTTTTCCTTTTATCAGGCCCGGATCCGGGGTTTCGATTTCGACATTCACGGGGAGCGAATCCGTATGGAGGTCGCCTGTGTCGACTGGTTAAAGGAGAATACCGGGGAGCCCAACCCCTACCTTCCGGAGGTCTTGATCTTTCACGACGTGGTACAGCTCTATTACAAGAACCGGGAAGACCGCAAGGAGGTCCGCATCTTTGATCTGCAGGCTCTGACCATTTCTGACCTGCTGATCGAGTCGAAGGATCTCTATACCCACAGGGCCGACCGCGGCGGAAAGCCGATCGCCCTCGATGTACAGATGCCCCTGGAGGACACGGAATTGATCATTCTCTGCTCCCAGTTCGAGATTCACGTAGACCACCGGGTGGTGGTGGTCGGGCCATAACGGGATGGGACCAGATTGATGCTGAAGGCTGATTTCCATATTCATACCGCCTCCGATCCGGTGGAAAACATCGACTACTCGGAGGAAGAGCTCATCGACCTTGCCGCAAGCCAGGGGTATGAGGTGCTCGCAATCACCAACCATGAGGCGATTACCTTCACGGAAGCACTGAAGGATTACGCCCGGGAGCGCGGCATTCTCCTGTTGCCCGGCGTGGAGATGGCGATCGAGGGCAAACATGTGCTCCTGATTAATGCCCGCGCGGAACATACCTCTCTCCGGGATTTTCAGGACCTTGAGGAAGCGAGGGAAGAGTCGCTGCTCATTATTGCCCCTCATCCTTACTTCCCCCAGCCCCAGTGTCTCAACAGCCAGTTTGAAAGGCATCAGGCACTGTTCGATGTCGTCGAGTTCTCCCACTATTACCATCCCTGGATCAACTTCAACAAAAAGGCTGTCAGACGGTGCCGGAACCATGGCATCCCTCTGTGCGGTTCGTCCGATACCCATCTGCTCCGCCAGTTCAACACCACCTGGTCCCTGGTCGATGCCGACAAAGATCCCCTCTCGGTCATTCGGGCGATTCGGGCGGGGAGAGTCGAAGTGGTAACCCAGCCCCTATCTCTTCTGGAGATGTTCATCGTCGGCTTTGGTATCAAGCGCATCAGCTGATTCCTGTTGCAATTGATTTCTGTATTTGCTAAGACTAGGGCTTCCTTTATTTCTGGTATTTCTGGCAATCGTTACAGGATTGTATTATGCGTTATTCCATGCTCCTGATCCCCACGCTCAAAGAAACCCCCGCCGACGCTGAGGTAGTGAGTCATCAGCTCATGCTCCGGGCGGGGATGATTCGAAAACTTGCGGCCGGCATCTACACCTATCTGCCTCTGGGGTACCGGGTGATCCGCAAAGTGGAGGCGATCGTCCGGGAAGAGATGAATCAGGCCGGTGCCCAGGAAGTCCTGATGCCCGCGGTACAGCCTGCATCTCTCTGGAAGGAGAGCGGCCGCTGGGAGCACTACGGCAAAGAACTCCTTCGCTTTCGGGACCGCAAGGAGACCGACTTCTGCATCGGGCCGACCCACGAAGAGGTCATCACCGACCTGGTGCGGATGAATGTCCGTTCCTATCGGGAACTGCCCCTCAATCTCTATCAGATTCAGACCAAATTCCGTGACGAAATCCGCCCCCGTTTCGGACTCATGCGAGGGCGGGAATTCATCATGAAAGATGCCTACAGCTTCGATCGGGATGAGGCCGGCGCCGAGGAAAGTTATGAGAAGATGCATGAGGCCTACTGCCGGATCTTCGAACGGTGCGGTCTCGACTTCCGGGCCGTGGAGGCCGATACCGGGGCCATCGGCGGGAGCTTTTCCCATGAGTTCATGGTGATGGCCGAGACCGGGGAAGACGCCGTTGCCGTCTGTGACAGCTGTGCCTATGCCGCGAACACGGAACGGGCGGAAATCCGGAGGGCGCCTGCCGGGGGAAGCGGGGCGCCCGCGAAACCGCTGGAAGAGGTGACCACACCGAATCAGAAGAGTGTGGAGGATGTTTCCCGGTTCCTCAAGGTCTCCCCCCGTCAGTTGATCAAGACCATCGTGGTGACCAACGGCGAAGGGGAAGCGGCTGTCGGGCTGGTTCGGGGTGACCACGATCTCAACGAGATCAAACTGAAGAACTGCTTCGGCTGGGAGGCGATTGCCCTGGCCGACGAGACGACCATCAACCGTGTCACCGGCGGGCCCTCAGGTTTCTCCGGCCCCGTAGGCCTTATGGGAATCGCGGTGGTCGCCGACCATGGTGTCGCGGCGATGGAGAACGTGGTGACCGGCGGCAACCGGGCCGATCTGCACCTGTGCAACGTCAATATCAATCGGGACTTTACCCCCGGACAGTTTGCTGATATTCGTATCGCCCGGGATGGTGACGGATGCCCCCGGTGCCAGGGGACCCTCACGATCACCCGGGGTATTGAGGTGGGGCACATTTTCAAGCTGGGCACCAAGTACAGCGAGGCCCTGGGCGCCAATTTCCTCGACGAAGACGGCCAGAGCCGACCCATGATCATGGGGTGCTACGGCATCGGTGTGGGACGGACGGCGGCCGCTGCCATCGAGCAGAACCATGACAAAGACGGCATCTGCTGGCCGCTCCCTATTTCGCCCTTCTCGGTGCAGGTGCTGCCGTTGAATATGAAGTCGGAGGATGTCCGGACAGCGGCGGAAAAGATCTATGACGAGCTGATCGCCCGGGGGATAGACACCCTCCTGGACGATCGGGATGAGCGCCCCGGCTTTAAGTTCAAGGATGCCGACCTGATTGGTGTTCCCCTCCGGGTCGTCGTCGGCGATAAAGGTTTAAAAGACGGGGTGGTGGAACTCAAGTCGAGAAAAACCGGAGAGATCACCAAGGTCGCTCTGAACGATGCCGTCCGGTCCGTTGTCGACCTGCTCCATCATTTGAGCTGAGTGGAGTCTGAGGGGATCTGCGCCCGACCTGACCGACCGGCAATGTTCCGGCTTGCCATGTTTTGCTGACCCGCCCTTGCCATGGCCCCGATTAGATCCCGCGGTTAGCGGTGGGCCGGCTTCGTCCTCTCTTCCACCCTGCCGTTCCTGCCAGAATCGCAAAGATGCCGAACAGCAGCATCCCCCAGGAAATCCCGCTCTTCACCATGAACGATCCGAACAGGACCAAAGGCATCAGGAGAATCCGCACCGCGGCCCGTGTCATGGGACGCTCTGCGATCCACTGAGCCAGAGGGGGACTGACGCGATAGTAGAAAGAGACGAAGGCCTTTCCCGGTGCGTTGGGCATCAGATACCGGTCCCGGAATTCCTGCAGAACCTGTACCTGGGGTTCCATGGGTGAACCGAAGGCGGCGGTGGCAATGAAACAGTTGCCCGACTTCTTCCCCCGGGACACATTGATGGTGTCAGATACGCCGAAGTAACCCTTGGCATCTATGGCCGTGACCGTGACGGAACCGCCTGTGATCCCTTCCAGGGCGCCGCTTCTGGTAATCGACGCAACCTCAGGATTGCTGCTGTACCAGATGTAAGGCGCAGTGCCCCCGGTTGCTGTAAAAGCGATTGTCCCGCCCCGCAGGATTGTATCCTCCAACGGATCAACCACGATCTCCTTGATCCTCACCGCAACCTCCCGGATATCGGAGGACCGGGTGAGTAGCCCGGTGGCGGAAATGTTGCATGTGCCGGGGCCCTTGGCCGTAAACAGGCCGGTTTCGTCGAGGGTACCGACCTCCCGGACGCAGTCGGTGTCCCAGTCAACAGCCACATCGCCTATAAGGGAAAACAGCACCGTTTCGTCCGTGGGGGCGTCGGCGTCAAAGTTGACCGAGGCGCCGTAAGGAAAGATAAAGACATTTGTCGGATTCAATGTTTCCAACGCATCCAGCCGTCCGCCCGCCACGGTGGAATTCTCGAGGTCAGGCACCGGTTCTTCGTCATCGAAGGCGCTGCTGAGAATTCTCGCCTTCAACCCCTCAATGCTCAGTCCAGGATCAAGGGAGTAAAGAAGACCGGCGACGCCGGTGACAAAAGCGGCGGACTGGGAGGTGCCGCTCTTCCAGTAATAATCTTCGAAACCAAAGGTGTTGGGTTGGGGCGCATTGCCGGTGACGAAGGTGGAGAGAATGTCCTCTCCGGGAGCACCCAGGTCGACGTCTTCCACATCGGTGGCTGCATTGATCCCCGTTCCGAAATCGGCCAGAGCGTTGTTGAAATCCGTGGCGGTGACGGCGATAATGTTGTCCAGGTTGAATCGGGCCGGATACTCCACGGTAGCCGTGTTGCCGGCTGCAGCGACGACCAGGACGCCTTGGGCGCCTACTTCCTCAATGGTGTCATACAGGGCTTGACTGTAACTGGTGAGGCCCCAGCTGGCATTGATGATGACCGCCCCCTTGTCGACGGCATATTCAATGGCCCTGATGATATTCGCCACGGTCCCGTCACCGTTTGCATCGAGCACTTTGAGAATCATCAGCTGCGCGTTCCAGTTGATTCCGGCCATGCCGACCCCGTTGTTTGTGTCGGCGCCGATGATACCGCAGATGTGTGTGCCGTGACTGCTCAAAGCCGGATCGGTGGAGACATTGTCGTCATCAACGTCTTCATCTTCATTCACGAAGTCCCACCCAAAGACGTCGTCATCCAGCTCGTTTCCGTCGTCATCGCGGTTGTTGTCGGGGATCTCACCGGGATTGGTCCAGAGATTGTTCTGAATATCTTCATGGTTGTCCGGCTCTATCTCGACTCCCGTATCCAGAACGGCAATGACTGTCGTGGAACTTCCCCTCGATAAGTCCCATGCCTCCGGTGCGCTGATGTCCGTGTCCTCCGTACCGGTCAGACTCGATGGGCCGATGGCCGGCAAAGGCGTCTCGTAATTGAGCCCCCACTGCTGATCGAATTCATCCGTATTATTTTCGTTCGGAAAGAGCGAAGCCTTGACATTGCCGAAATTTTCTTCAGCATAGAGGACATCGGCATCTCTGCGGTATTCCTCGATGGCATCAGAGACGGATGTGCCGTCGGGCAGATTCACAAAAGCAATATTAAGACTCGTGATCTCTCCCAGTCGTTCGGCATCCCGGTCTCTCAGGAAACGGTCCACGTCGGCCTCGGAGAGTCCCGACTTGAAGCGGACGATGAGATCGACGCCCTGCAGAGCCCAGGCGTCCAATGGAGCGGATAAAGTCAGCAGAATCAGGCTCCATAGGATGAGAGTCGTGGGTCGGAAGCTCTTTGCCATGGCAGAACTCCTATGCGTGGGGTAGTGTTCAATTGCCGTGCGATGGGCCGGTGCAATGGCCGTAACTTAACAGGCAGTCCTGCAGACGTCAACCAAAAGTTAGGCCGTGGGAAACCAGCGCCTGACAGGGAATAAGCCGAAAGCAAAATACTTGACTTACCTCTTCGGAGGTGGTACCTTTGCCCCGTTGTTGTCTTGCCGTTCCTTCCACTAGAGCAGCAAACCGCCGAAACTGCACCACTAACACCTCTAGATCTCCACAAATTCTACGCTGCAGCAGCGCAAAGGAGGTGATCTGTTCCTAAAGGGAACCCGCTGTCATCCATCTGTTCTGACAACTCTTACAAAAAGGAGACCCAACCATGAATGTCAAGCGCTATGCCAACCGCCTGTCTATTATTCTTGCCGTGATGGTTCTTGTCGGCCTGCATGTGACTCCAGCCGCCGCGGAGGGGCCCGGTGTTGCGGTCAAGGCCAAGGTTAAGAAGGTCGATCTCAATCGGGCAACAGTTGAAGATCTCGCCGCTCTCCCGGGTATCGGGACGAAGAAGGCCGAGGCCATCATCGAGTACAGACAGAGCCACAAAAACTTCAACTCCGTGGCAGACCTCAAGAAAGTTAAAGGGATTGGTGAAAAGCTTTTCGCGAAGATTGAACCGATGATCCAAGTATCTAGTAAGCATCCGGCAGCGTCCCCTCCGACAAAGTAGGCCCGGCGCGGGGAGGCCGGGTCGAAAGGCGGCCCGGTCTCCCCGTCGGTACAACGGTCAGCCCCCTCTTTCCTGCTTACCCGATCAATTGAAATCCGTGAGAACTTGATCGGCGAATCTGCAACGTCTCTTTTTTGATCTCATCGCAATTAGCACGATCCCCTTGGGTCACTGCCCGGGCCTTGGCATTGGATTTGATTTAGCCATAGGGGCGTGATATATAATTGATTGATGGCGCCGGCACTTTACGCTATAGTCTGGCCGGAGCGTTTGCCCAGAGGGAACGTTTATTGCTCAGGTGCACGAGAAGGTCCGTTCGATTATGTCTGATAAAGAGCAGAAGAAGAAAAAGGAATTCACCGTGACCGTCGACAGGAAGCGGTGCAAGGGGTGCGGAATCTGTATCGCCTTGTGTCCCACCGATGTGCTCGAAATGGAGCATCCTGAAATGAAATGCCGGGTGGCGCGGGTTGAAGCGTGTATCGGGTGCCTCATGTGCGAGATGCATTGCCCCGATTTTGCCATTGTGAGCGCTCTCAGGGAGACGGAGGGCGCGGCAGAGGAGGATGATGCGGTGGTGCCCGCCGAGACCAAGCGGGCCCCATAGGCGGTGAAGAGGGAAAGAGAGAGTATGGGATCGGTAAGGGAAAAGAGTGCCGCCGCGAGAATGGGGCGGATACGGCTCATGCAGGGTAACGAGGCCTGCGCCGAGGGGGCACTGGCCGCGGGGTGCCGGTTCTTTGCGGGTTATCCCATTACGCCATCTTCAGAAATCGGGGAATATCTGGCATTGCGGCTCCCCCGTTTAGGGGGAACCTTCATCCAGATGGAAGACGAAATCGCGTCCATGGCGGCGGTGATCGGCGCTTCCATCGCCGGGGTCAAATCTATGACCGCGACCAGCGGCCCCGGGTTTTCTCTGAAGCAGGAGAATATCGGTTTTGCCTGTATTTCGGAAATACCCTGCGTCGTCGTCAATGTCATGCGGGGTGGCCCCTCCACAGGGCTTCCCACGGGCCCATCGCAGGGCGACTTCATGCAGGCCCGCTGGGGGACCCATGGCGATCACCCGATTGTTGTTCTCGCGCCGTCCACGGTCACAGAGGTCTTCAGTGAAACCGTGCGGGCTTTCAACCTGTCCGAGGAATTTCGGGTTCCCGTGATTCTGCTGATGGATGAGATTCTGGCCCACATGCGGGAAAAGGTCGTCATTCCCGAGCCCGGGGCCTATGCCGTTGTTGACCGGCAGCGTCCCGGCTGCGCGCCGGAGGCCTACCTGCCTTACGCCAATGATGTGGATGTCTCCCCTCTTGCCCCTTTCGGGGAGGGCTACCGCTATCACATCACCGGCATGTACCATGATGAGACCGGTTTCCCTACGGGTGCGCCGGAAAGAGTGAATGCCCAGATCGACCGCCTTATGGGGAAGATCGATCGGGGCCTGGAAAAGATCGAGTCCGATGAACTCACCGGTGACCGCGAAGGCACAGTGGACGAGCTGGAGACGGTGGTCGTTGCCTACGGGTCCACAGCCCGGGCGGCCAAACATGCCGTGATGCAAGCCCAGGGGGCAAACCGTTCCGTTGGCCTTTTCCGGCCTGTGACAATCTGGCCCTTCCCGGAACGGGCGCTGCGCACAGTGTGCCGGGCGGCAAAAACCGTGGTGGTGCCCGAAATGAGTCTGGGCCAGCTTGCCGGGGAGGTGCAAAAATGGATTCCCTCCACGGCGCGATTGAGGCGGGTCAATCGGGTCGACGGGATTCCCATCACGCCGGAAGAAATTCTACAGGTCATTATAGAGCGTGCAGTACCGGAGGATGCCCATGGCCTTTGATTACGATAAATATATTCGCCCGGCAACCTTTCCCCACATCTGGTGTGCAGGTTGCGGGAATGGCATCGTGGTTAAGAGCATGATCCGGGCCATCGAGAAGATGGGGTGGTCCAAGGACGAGGTGGTGGTTGTTTCAGGCATCGGATGTTCCAGCCGTACCTCGGGGTACCTTGATTTCAATACGCTCCACACCACCCATGGCCGGGCCATCGCCTTCGCCACAGGCATCAAGATTGCCAAACCCCAACTCCAGGTAATCGTGGTGACAGGGGATGGAGACGCCCTGGCCATTGGCGGAAACCACCTCATCCATGCGGCGCGGCGCAACATTGACTTGACGGTCATCCTCTTTAACAACTCCATTTACGCCATGACTGGCGGTCAGTATTCCCCGGCTACGCCGGAAAAACACAAAGCGAGCACCGCCCCCTACGGACAGATCGAACCGAATTTTGATATCCCCCGGCTGGTGGAAGGGGCCGGCGCGACCTTCGTCGCCCGGAGCACCGTTTACCACGCGGTGCCCCTGGAAAACCTTATTTACAAGGCCTTGGGGAAGAGCGGCTTTTCCCTCATCGAAGCGGTAACCGATTGTCCCACGGTTTACGGGCGAAGAAACCGGATGCCGAGCCCGGTGGACTTCATGGAATTCTACAAGAAGAACAGCATATCCCAGGAAAAGGCGGCCAAGATGACGAAAGAAGAACTGGAGGGGAAAATCATCACGGGGATATTTGTGGACAGCCCCCGCATGGGCTTCATTGAGCGGTACGCAAACATGACCCGACAGGCTCAGGAAGGGCAGTCCAAGCGCTACATTCGTGGAAGCGGTCCGAAGGGCGAAGTGGGCAACTGATCCAACGGTCCGAGAGTGTTTCATTCCCTCAAAGAGAAAGGGAGGCAGATGGAGAACCGGGTGGAGGTTCGATTCAGCGGCTCCGGGGGGCAGGGGATCATCCTGGCGGGGGTGATTTTGGCTGAAGCCGCGGCAATCTATGACGATAAGAACGCGGTCCAAAGCCAGTCTTACGGGCCCGAAGCCCGGGGGGGGGCAAGCAAGTCGGAGGTGATCATCAGTGACGGCGATATTGACTATCCCAAAGCGACCCATATCGACATCCTGCTGGCCCTCACGCAGGTGGCCTGCGACAAGTATGTGTCGGACCTGAAAAAAGGCGCCGTATTGATCGTTGACAGCAACGAGGTGACCAAAATCCCCGAAGGCGATTTCCGCGCCTACGAAGTTCCTATCTTCGGGCTTGCCGAGGAAACAATCGGGAAGCGCATCGTGGGAAATATCATTGCCCTGGGGGTGGTTGTGGGATTGACCGATGTGGTCTCCCGAAAGGCGATTGAAGAAGCGGTTCTCTCCCGGGTTCCCCGGGGAACGGAAGAGCTGAACCTCAAGGCCCTCAATCTCGGATTTGATGAGGCCAAACGGGTGAAAGAAGGGCATTGAGCCCACCCGTTCCCGGAAGCCGCTGTTCCTGTTTTCCGTCGGCTCTTTTGTTCATGTCTCTTTCTCCCCGCCGATTGACGGAGGATGGCGGCCGTTCTTTCAGCCCGTCCATCGGCTCCTTTACGAACCCCAAGTGGTCAGAGGCCACCAGGGCCGGGGCACGCCCCGGCGGAAGGAGCGACAATTCCCCAAATGTCCGGTGCGCCGCTTTTCCAGGATAGATTACATCTTGACTTCAAACTTTTGCAGTGATATTAGAATATAGTGTTCCTTTAATCTAAAAGCCGGGTTGTCCTGTCGTGCTGAAAAACCTTCAAAAGGAAAGCCCGAACCACTGCATTAATAGAAAAAACAACACCTTAGGATTCTTCAGGTCTCTGGGCCGCTCAATATGGCGGCTTGGGAGCGCCTTTCGTATAGGAGCAACCGTTGGTATTAGGGGTTTTTGGAGGACGAGGCTACAACATTCAGACCGACAGAATTGAGGAGGGAACATGAAGAGAGACGGGAAGGTAAATGGACTGGCTGTCTTGCTGCTGGTATTCGTCTTGTGCGTGGGATTCGCTGTCACGCTTCAGGCTTACGGTCTCGGGGAGGCACCGGCCCTTTCCGAGGCGGACTGCATCAAGTGCCATACGGAACAACCGGCGGATATCGCCAGAGCGGGGGCGTCACACAAGGAAGTCAACTGTACCTACTGTCACACGGGCCATCGTCCATCTTCCCCGAATAACATCCCCCAATGCAGCATCTGCCATGAGGGTCTGCCCCATTTTGAACTTGAAGGGTGCCTCAACTGTCATACCAATCCCCATACACCCCTCAATATCACCCTGGACGGTGACATTACAACGCCCTGCCTGACCTGCCACGACGCACAGATCGAGCAGCTGAAGGCACATCCGAGCAAACACTCGGAATTCTTCTGTTCCAATTGCCATGATGTTCACGGCAAGAAACCCGAATGCCTCCAGTGTCATTCTCCCCATGCGGAGCATCTGACCTCTGCCGATTGCAAGAAGTGCCATCGGGCGCACATGCCGGCAGACGTGGCCTACGGGGACGACGTGCTCAACAAGGACTGCGGTGCCTGTCATGAGACGCCTTACAATAAGCTGAGCAACAGCAAGGCAAAGCACGGGACATTTGATTGCTCCTTCTGTCATGAAGGAAAACATAAGGCGATGCCTCAGTGTCAGGATTGTCACGGTGTACCCCATCCGGAAGGTCTCATGGCAAAATTTCCCAGGTGCGGCGAATGCCACAATATCGCCCACGACCTGAACAACTGGCAGTAAGGGTTGGATCAGGTGGTTGAGAAGAGGTTCTCCGCCGGTGAATGATGCTTGTTATCAGGATGAGGAAGAAGGGCCTGCCTCGCGGCAGGCCCTTCAGCCGTTCAGGGCTTCGACAATATTTCGCGGACAGCGGGGGCGCACCGGCCCCTGTGACGCCGGCTGGTAGAAGAAGGTTCCACGCTCCCCGGTTCTTCGTGATAGCGACTGGGTTTTCATTCTTAAAGTGATTGGGAAAGGAGCTGTTTCATGGAAAGAACATTGTCCATCGTCAAACCCGATGGGGTCAGGCAAGGCGTGCTGGGCGAGGTGATCCGCCGGTTTCAGGAAGCGGGAATCCGGATTGCCGCCATTAAGATGATTCATATGAACAAGCGGGAGGTAGAGGGGTTCTACGCGGTCCACAAGGAGCGGCCTTTCTTCGGAAGCTTGACGGAGTTCATGTCGTCAGGACCCTGTGTTGTCATGGTGCTGGAAGGGGAGAACGTGATCCGAAAGAACCGGGAACTCATGGGGGCAACCAACCCTGCTGATGCGGCACCGGGAACGATTCGTAAGGATTTCGCAGCCAATGTGGAGCAGAACGTGGTCCACGGATCGGACGCCCCCGAAACCGCTGCCCTCGAAATCTCCTACTTATTCAACGCGCTGGAAATTCACTGAATCGTTCTTGAAGACGACGGGTGCCAGGCAGGCCTGCCTGGCACCCTTATTCTGTCCAGGTTAGACCGTTGCCATCTCAGGCAGTGCGGCAATGGCTTCGTCAAGAGTGAGGAGCTGTTTGCGCAGATCCTTGGGGTGTTTGCTTTTTTCCAGGATAAGAACGTGAAAACATTTCTTGCCGGGAATGGTTCGGATCAGAAGGTTCTTATCCAGTGAGGTGCAGAGGATTTCCTTCATTTCTCCCATATCGGCGGCCTCAAAGAGAGCAACGGCGTCGGTGATGAGTTTCCCGAACTCTTGGAGGGGAGCCCCCCCGTTCTTCTCCTTCGGTGCCTGGGCGAGATAGGATCCGTCTTCTCCGATAATGGCGGAAAAAGGCGGGTTGTCGACCTTGGCGAGAAACGCTGTCAGGGCTTCCTCCATTGGTGAGTTTGGGTCGTTCTCCTTTTCCGTCAGAATCTGGTACATCCGGCTTTCGTAGGGCTTTCCGGTGCCTCGCCGTGACTTCCAGATCTCCTGGGAAAACTCCGACTGGAATACCTTGCAGTTTCCATCAGGCTCGTTCACGATTTGACAGATGCGGTCCAGGGCATCCTTCCCCTCCAGGGTCAAGTTCTTGGCCATTTCGAGAAACGTGTTGGACATCCTGCCGTTGATTAAGAGAATCATGCCCTTCTCTTTCCGGTTGGCGAAGAGAATTTCCAGGGTTCCGGTCTGGCTGTTCTGACCGAGATCGTCTAGTATGCTTTTCAGTTTATCGGAGGCATTGACCTCCTCCAGGAACTTCCGGTTGCAGAGACCGCGCAGCATGTGGGCCATTTCACCGGGAAGCTGATAGGCGTTGACAGTGCCGTCCTCGAGTCGGCAGGTGTTCTTGATCGCCTTGATGGCATCGTCCTGGCTCTTGACGGTGTCCTGCTTCTTGAAGATGGCCGTCACAATTTCACCACTGTGGAACAGAACGATTCCCCGGCCCAGTTCGAAGAGGAACTCGGCGTATCCGGAGAAGACCTGCTTGGAAAACTCTGTGATCAAATCCTCCACGCTCATGTTCTGTGTGGAGATACCTTGCATCAGTGCTTTTCTGCCGGGAAAAATCATCGGCTACTCCTTCTCTCTGCCTGCTGGTTCCCCTTGTGCCGCCAGCCTGGCCTTGAGGGTTCGATTGATCTCTTCACACATGACCACGATGTCTTCGGTAGAAAGGTAGTTTTCGATGGACCGGTCAAAGAGGATGTTCAGATCCGCCGGAATCCCTTCCTCGCCGCGATGATAGATATACTGTGCCGTTACGTAAGGCAGAACCCGGAACCGGAAGGAAAGATCCCCGGCGTCCACGAATTCCCCCCCCAGAGACGACACGGCCTTCCGAAGCATTTCAGGGGAGCGTTCCAGCACCGGGAGCATGGAATAGAGGACACGGTTCCTGAAAGGGGTGAAATAGAGTGATCCCTGGGGGACATCCTTGAATCCTACAATCTGCCCCGTCAAGGGGACCCCTTCGGCTTTGAGCAGATAGTGGAGAACCAGTATGGCCCTCCGTTTGTCCGCCGGCACCGAATCAATCATGATCCCTCCAACCCCGGAGCTGATTTCCACGGTGCTGCCGAGAAAGAGCGTGACGAGACGATCTCCTACCTTCAGGGCGGCGCCGCTCTTGTAGGCGATTTCTTCCAGATTGGCGCGCCTCAGATCTTCAAAGGCGGCGTCCAAAGCGGCGCTGAGCGCCTTGTCGTAATTTGTCTCGGCCATTTAAGTGCCCAATTTGTCTTGAAAAACTGTTGCTGTTATTTTATCAGGAAGCCCAGGACCTTACAACCTAAATTGACAGCAGTCAAAATCTGGTTTAACCTGATCCCAATTTCTAACGCCCCTTGGGCATAAGGACCGGCATATGAAGGGCACAGGAATTCTCATTTCCGGTTTTCATCATGATACGGGCCACCATCCGGAGAATGCGGAACGGCTGCGGGCCATCGAAGCGGTCTCCAAAGAACCGGATTTTGCGTCCCGCCTCACCCGAATCGAACCGCGCTCGGCCACCCTGGAGGAACTGCGCCAGGTACACGATGAGAGCTATATTAGAGGGGTGGAGGAATCGTGCAAACGAGGCGTCACCGCCCTGGATCCCGATACCCTGATCTGCCCCCGGTCCTACGATGAAGCCTGTCTTTCGGCCGGCGGCGTACTGGCCGTTGTCGATCAGGTCGTTGCAGGGAAAATCAAGAATGGCTTCTGTGCTGTTCGTCCGCCGGGCCATCATGCGGAGCGGAACAGGGCCATGGGGTTCTGCCTCTTCAATAATGTGGCCGTGGCCGCCTGCTACGCCCAGCATCTGAAAGGGATTCGCAACGTGGTGATCGTTGACTGGGACGTGCACCACGGGAACGGAACGCAAAACACCTTCTATGCCGACCACTCGGTGTTCTATTTCAGCATCCACCAGGAACATCACTACCCCGGGACCGGACACCCCCGCCAGGAGGGAAAAGCCGACGGGACGGGATGCACCAGAAATGTGCCCCTCCATGCCGGCGCCGGAGATGATGAATATCTGGCCGCCCTGGAAGAGGTCCTGGTCCCCGCGATGGCATCCTTTAGCCCCGATCTTGTCCTGATCTCTGCCGGGTTCGATGCACACAAAGACGATCCTCTGGCGGGGATGGCGGTTACCGATGAGGGGTTCGGACAGATGACCGATCTCCTCACAAACCTGGCGGCGGCTTACTGCGGCGGAAAGGTCGTATCGGTGCTCGAGGGCGGCTACAATCTTACAGCCCTCCAGCAGTCGGTCCATGCCCATTTGACGGCATTGATCCGTGCCCGGTAGTGCATTGACCGTTCTCTGCCTGGTTTGCCCTCCCTGCGGCGGAGCAGTCGCCCCGAAAAAGCACGTTTTTTTTCCCTCATTGCTGTGACTTTTGGATCTTTCACGTTACTTATATACCAGATTGACATTCACTTAAGCTTTTTGGGAAAGGTCATCAAACACGATCCCCCTCGTGGGCCGATTCCCAAACCCCCTTATAAGAGCCCGCATGCGCGGGCTTTTATTTTTTTCCCGTCCTTTCAGCTCATTTAACCCTTATGGGCTCTTTTTTATTCTCTTAATGGTCCGAGAGTCCTTCTTGCTTTAGCAAAGACCTTGTCTGCCGGTCCGTGTGCCTGTATAGACCAGGGTTCACCGGATTTCGGTATGGGCAAAATGGGGATGCTATGTTAGAATTTTTTATAAGGGTGATATGAAAAGCAAAACCTCATGACGCGCCTTTTTTCGTGAATCACAAAATATCAACTTATCCCTGATTTTCATTTTTGGGAACAACAGTGACGGTCTCGGGGGCGCTGAGCACCTTCCCCGTTACCCGATAGCCGAGCCAAAACCCCTTCTTTTGTATGCTCGCGGGGCGACCTGACGACCGGCGTGTCGCGGGGGCGGGGCAAACCGGCTGGAATGGTGGGGCTCTTTTTAAACCGCAGTGTCATCTTTCATGGAGTGTGAAATCTTATGGAAAAGAGTGAACGGGTCGTTAAGAAAGGACGATTTCTTCATGATGGTCTGGTTTTTGGCGATGTGGAGATCGTTGAGACCGAGTGCAGCGCCTCCGCGGGGGACAACGGCGGAGGGGAACAGCCGGCTAACGGGGATGGCGAAACGTCCTTTGCAATCCGATGCACGCTGTCCACTGAGGCGACGGATGCCCTGTGGGAGAACGGCTCCTGCAGGTCGCTGGATGAGGCCGTTGAGCGTGTGGAAGCGTGCTGCGCAGAGTTGACCTGGGCCAGCTGATTGGCTCTGCTTCCAGTTACGGGGCAACGGGCTGCCCGGCAGCCCTGCCTGACTCCCTTGCCCTTCCCCGTTTTCCCGGTCCCTTGACCGAGATGCTTGCTTGACAGTTTTTCCCGCGATCTGTTACTTTTCAGATTATTTTCCGACTCCGAAAGGGTGTTTCAGTGGATCCCATTTCCCCGGCCCCTGCCTTTGCGGCGGATATGATGCTGGGAAAGCTGGCACGATGGCTGCGGGTTTTGGGCTATGATGTTCTCTATTTGAATCCCGTTGAAGACAGCGACCTCATCGGGATCGCCCGGAGAACATCCCGGATTCTATTGACCCGTGATACCCGGTTGGTGAAGCGCCGGGGCGTTCCAGACTTTTTCCTGGTGACGAAGAACGATCCACGGGAACAGTTGGCACAGGTGATTCGCAGGTACCCACGGCGTTCCGGGAGATTCCTCAGCCGATGTATCTGCTGCAATACCCCGCTCGTGGAGCCCGTTAAAGAAGCGATTGAAAGCGAGGTTCCCGATTACATCTATCACAGTGAGACACACTTTGGGCGCTGTCCTGATTGCCGCAGAGTCTTCTGGCGGGGCAGTCACTACCGGAACATGCTCAAGCGCTGGCTGGAATATGCCGAAATGGGGAAGTAGGTGGGCGGCCGATTTTATGGTTTATGGGGAGAAGCGCCGGTGAATCCCCTCCGAAAACTGCAGGTTTCACTACTCCTTCTGGTCGGCGTCCTGGCTTTCGGGACAGCAGGGTATATGACCATCGAGGGATGGGGGGTTGCCGATTCCCTCTACATGGCGATTATTACTCTCTCAACGATCGGATTCAGCGAAGTGCATCAGATGGATGCAGCGGGCCGGATCTTTACGATCGTATTGATTGTTATCGGTGTCGGCACGGTAGCCTATGCACTCAAGTCAGCGGTGCAGATTCTGCTGGAAGGTGAAATCCGGGGGGTACTGGGGAGGCGAAAAGTGAACGAAAAAATCAACCGTTTAAAAGGCCACTATGTCATCTGCGGCTACGGCCGTATGGGCAAACAGATTGCTTCCGAGTTTGCTGCCGCCGATTATCCCTTCGTCGTGATTGAGAAGGACCCGGAGGTGGTGGCTGAGATGGAAGAGAAGGGGTATATGGTGATTCAGGGGGATGCCACCAGCGATGACACCATGGTGTCCGCGGGAACCGAAAGGGCCGAAGGGGTGATTGCCGTATTGAACAGCGACGCTGAAAATCTCTATGTGGTTCTTTCCGCCCGGTACATGAAGCCCGGTCTCAAAATTATTACCCGGGCAGCTGACGAGGGGGCGGAAAAGAAGCTCAAACGGGCGGGGGCGGACGTGGTTGTGTCTCCTTACGTGATTGGCGCCATGAAGATTGCCCAATCGGTGTTCCGACCCCACGTATCCAGTTTTCTCGATAGCGCGGTCAGCAGCAATGGAGCCATCGACTTCCGGCTTGAGGCCATCAAAATCGTCGAGGGTTCCTACTACGACGGCCGGGATATTGGCCACTCACGAATACGGGAGGAACTGGGTGTGCTTATCGTGGCGATTCATAAAGAGAAGGGCCCCATGATCACGAGCCTCAGCCCGGAAACAGTACTCGAGGCGCAGGACCGGGTGATCTGTGTCGGGAAGCCCGCCCAATTGGCGGCGCTGGCGAAACGGGCCGGGACGCAGAAACAGTGAGATACAACGGCCTTTCAAAACCGGATCTTCCAGGTCCAGGCAAGGGCTGCTGTACCGAAGACGATGTTGGCCGCCCAGGCCGCCCAGAGCGGCGGTATGAGCCCGGCATTCCCAAAGGAGAGACCCACAGAAAAGGCAAGCCAGTAGACAAAGCCGATCACCAGACTGACCCCGATACTCACTGCGACGCTTCCGCGGCGACCGCCATGGAGGGCAGAGGGGATCCCGATAAACACCATGATCAGGCTGAGCATGCCGTAGGAAATCTTGGCATAGAGGTCGACCTCATAAGCCGTGGTTGGATAGCCGTCCTGCCGGAGAATTCGGATGTAGTCCCTTAGCTCTTCAAAGCCCATTTCCTTAGCCGATTTTTCTACAGCGATGATCTCTTCCAGCGGTTCGTGCAGAGGGAAAGGCTCCGTGAACGACCGTTCATGGCGGATGTCTCCTGAAGGGGTAAAGGTCCATTCTTTTCCTCCCTCGGTCACCCATTGTTTTCCATCCCAGGCCAGTTGGTTGGCATCGAGCCGGGTCACCAGATTAAAATCCCCGTTGAAGGTGTAGAGGGTGACGTGATAGAGCACCCTGTTTTCGGCGTCCACCTTCTGTATATTGCAGAGGCTGTTCTTGCCCGTCCGAAACCAGATGCGGTTATTCCGGAGCGCCTGCAGGGTGGGGCGCTTCTTCAAAGCCGTATCGGTGAGGTAACGGGCTTTCTGGTTTGCATAGGGTACGGCCCATTCACCGGCGGCCAGGGCCAGCGCCGAGAGGACCAGAGAGAGAGCCACAAGGGGCGCCAGAAGACGTTTGAGGGCGATGCCGCAGGAGCGCATGGCCGTAATTTCATGTTTCCGGGCCAGGAGGGCCAGTGTAATCAATGTGGCCAGAAGGACCACGATCGGTATCACCTCGTAGAAGACCCGGGGGAGTCTGAGCAGAAGCAGCGTGGCTACGAGAGAGAGGGATGCGCGATACTCGATGAAGTCATCGAGTTTCCCGAGGAAATGGGCCAGCAGATAAATGATGGTGACCGCCGTGAAACAGATGAGGAGGATCTTGGCAAACTCACGGGCCACATATTTTGTGAGAACTCTCATGGTGCTGCCCCCGGGACCATTGCTGTCATGCGCCATCCCCTGTGCAACGTCATGCCGGTATCTTTCGGGAAGTCTGGGCGAGGAAGAAGAGCGCCAGGATCCCGAATACCCCATTCGGAAGCCATGCGCCGACGACCGGCGGTATGAGCCCTTCCGATCCGAAGTTCCTTCCCAGGCCGAGAATGATGTAGTAGAGAAAAAGAATGATCAGGCTCCAGGCAAAGCCGATGACTTTTCCGGACCGCTTGAAACGAATGCCCAGGGGGATGGAGAAGAGGCCGAAAATCACGCAGGAAAAGGGGAGTGCCGTTTTCTCGTAGTAATGAACCAGATACTGAGCCC
>CAYUBU010000383.1:0-3439 GCA_964443105.1 uncultured Nitrospirota bacterium | reverse complement strand
CGATATCCGTCAAACGGTACACTGGCTCCCGGCCGTGAATAATCACGGTCAGGCGTGCGCGTTCTGGCGATGATGGTCACTATAATTGAGCTTGGTGACAACGACGGCCCGCATTGAAAGAGAGGCGTCTCCGCGACGCCGTCTCCATTCAAATCCTGGGTAATGTACGCCGCAATGAAACCGGAACCAACACCGGCCTGGCTGACACTGATTCGACCTGTCAGCTGTGCCTGGGGAATAAACAGGTTGGCCCCCTGATTAAAGCTATAGGTTGTTGTGGCCGCGCCTTGCGTGGTGCTGATCCAGTTGCCAGCAGGATCGCAGGCTGCAATTTCCTCGGCGTTCTGGAGCGCGTTGACGAGATAATCCATGGCCATCCGTGCATTCTGGTGCATTTCCTGAATATCCGTCTGAATGACATAACTGCGGCTATGGGCATTCATGAAGCTGAAGAGGGCCGACGTAATGATCCCCGTCAGTGCCAATCCCACTAGGAGCTCGACCAAAGTAAAGCCCGAATTGTTTTTTCCTGCCATCTTCATCTCTGACTTGCTGCCCTTTCGGTTACCGGATCACGTCTTTCAAAACCACCATGTGGTTGCCGGCGGGATTATAACGGTCCGGCCAGAATACCCGAACTTCCAGCGGCCTGAAAGTTCCCGAGCCCGGCCCTTTCGGGGGCCCCAGAGCCCGGGTCCAGGTAAACGTAATCTTATACGGGTTGTCCGCCTGACCATCGCCATCGATATCGATTTCGCCAAAATTGAGCACATTATCACCATTAAAATCACCATATGGCATGGGCACCGGGGGGGGATTTCCGGAATCATCTACATCGCTGGCGTAAAAGGTGCCCACGTTGCCTAAACCTGCGGCCTTAGCCTCATCCACAAGATCGGCAGCGATGATCTGGGCAATGGTAAGGTTTTCGTTGGAGAAATTAGCCCCGATCACAGTGGTGTGAAAACTGGCTAATCCGAGGAGGCCAAAAGCCAGGACCACCATGGTAATCATGAGCTCAACTAATGTGAACCCTCTCTCTTCCCCGTACATCCCCTTAACCCCCCTGGAGCCGAAACCCGCCTGCGGCATTGATGGTGATCGCGTACGTTCTATCAATCTCGGAATTCTGGTGGTAGATTGTAAAAGTCTGTCCTAAACCATTGAGAGCTCCGCTTGGCTTGAAAAAAAATTGCGGATTGGGTACCGTAAGGCGCACTCCGAGGGAATCGGGACTTGAAAAAAAATTGACCGGAGCCACGACGGGAGTGTTCGGGGGGTCATTCTGTTCTATGGCCATGGATTCGGCGCCGGCAGCCGTCGTAAAAGTGACCCGAATACTTCTGTTTTCTCGAATTGCCGTCAAGCGGGCCAATTGCAGGTTGCTGTATATCTTCTTTGCCGTTCCCTTGACATTCTGCGCCTTCACATATTGCTGAAGCGACGGACCGGCAAACGCCAGGGTAAGGGCTATGATGGACACAGTAATGACCAGCTCAATAAGCGTAAAGCCTGAATTCCCAGGAACTCTTCTGCCGGCTTTCAGATCATGCATACACTATCCTTTCTCAATGCAAAACGCCCAGAAAAACAGATAAATACTGCCCAGAGGGCTCGTTCATCAATTTCCCGGCCGAATAGCACTATCAAGTGTAGAGAATGTACCAGAGATGGGCAAAAAAGGCAAGAAAATAGTCAGGGGGCTGAGGGCAATCTTGAGTACTTAGGAGGTAGGCCAAAGAAAGGCCAAGCCGGCTTGTAGGGAGTAGTCTGCAGCAGCCCGTCTCTTAATCTTTCTATCCGGTCGGGGCCGTGTTTCTTGAGGCTGTTTTCCCATCGCGAGCAGGCGCAATTTTGTCTTGAGGTGCGGAGAGATGAAGAGGATGGGAAACCGGTCGCCCGGACAAGAAGGCGCGCTTCTCAAAAACGGCTCAAGTGCCCCGGGAAGATAGAAGCCTCACAGAGAGGCTGCTTCTTCCGTGATATTCAACTTAACTTCGTAAGTTGCCTGGCCGCCCTCCCCGTCCTTAACAATAATGGAGATGGGCGCAACACCGGCAAAATCCTCCGGTACAAGCCACTTGATCTGTCCCGTCGTAGAAACGATGGTCATTCCCGGGGGCGCGGATTGGAGAGAATAGGTCAGCGTGTCGCCGTCGGGGTCCGTGGCTCTTACTTGATATTGGAACGTTGTCCCATCAAAATAGGACCCTTCATCGGCCTGAATCTGGGGCGGGAAATTCATTATTTCGCGCTCGAGCTTAATAGATTGACCATGGTCCGTACCATCATAGGGTGTAATTCTAACGGTGACCTTGTCCCCGCGCCTTAGCGGGATGCTACAGCGGGGTCCCTCAGCCGTATCGCTGCCGTTAACCGTCCAATCGATGGTAAAGGTCACCTCGTCGCCGTCGGGGTCATCGCCGCTGACGTCGACCCCTAGAAGATCACCGGGCATGAATCTATCGGGGACGAATCCTATTTTGCTGATTTCCGGGGGGCGATTCAAGGGCTCATCTGATGTCGCTTCATAGGCGCTGTCACGGCCCGTGACTTGGCCATCCGCTACCGCCGGCTGCACGACTGGACTTGCCGGGCTTTCCGCCACGGGCAGCTGTTTCGCGTCACTTGGCTGGAAAGACCTGTCGGAAGTACAGGCCCCCAGGAGAAATAGCATCACAAGAAATATTACGCTTCGCTTGAACATGGTCGACTCCCGTCACCTAGAATTGATGGAGCATGGAAAGCCTGGCTCGCTCATTGCCATTGACGTTGTTCAGGGCGAGCACCTCAATGGTGTAAAGATAAGGCAGACTCTTCACAGGAATTTCGCCGCCGCCGGTAATGACAACTCCCGTTTTTGCAAGCCCGGTGCTGGCGCCCGAGTTTCCGTCGACTGTATCGACAATCTTTGCGTATACATTGTAAACGGCATTGGGGGGCACGCCGAGATTCAATGTCATATCGTAGGACGTGACATCAGCGGGGTCAATATTGACTGCATTATTACAACTTCCATTCCATTTGAGTGTGGTACCATCGTCTTCAAAGGTGGAGTTTTTCAACTTATTGTCGAGGCAGTCGAATCCCGCGACATTCAAGGCGGGCAGACTGAAAGCCATGGTCACAGGAAAGGGAACGCCCGGGTCCCCCTGGGCATCGATCACCTGACGGATCACATCGACGCCGGCCTTGGCCGCCTGCAGAGCTGTGTCGTATCGTTTTTGCCCCCCGGTCATTTGCGCGCCCGTCGTCACCATGTGAAGGAGCGTCACCGTGAAAGCGAGTCCGATGCCCGTCAGGATCAGCACCATGACCAGGGCCGCCCCCTTTTGGGAGCCTGTCCTGCCATATCGATTTTTGATTCCCCTTTTCTTTTTTTCCCGCTTCCTTGCCAGGTTCGTCATCTCATCTCCCCTCAACTCAAATTACTCGGTCT
>CAYUBU010000382.1:0-7687 GCA_964443105.1 uncultured Nitrospirota bacterium | reverse complement strand
AATATCCGGGCTAGGTTAATTTCCTGCATTCATGCGGCGCAGTTCTTGTTCGCCTACGACTTGCGTTTCAGGGCATGGTGGCATAAAATCGGCACGGTGCAGTTAGGGCGCCATGACGGAATCCCGTCTTGATCCCGTCTTGGAAGAAGCGTTACGCAGCACGGCCCCTCTTGCCCGTGATGCGGCTATAGCGACGTCTCCAGAATGCACTCCTCAGGAATGACTATGATTGAACGAAAAGGCTATCCTGCGCCCCAGGGACTCTACGACCCCCGTTTTGAACACGACGCCTGCGGGATCGGGTTCGTGGTCGATGTCGCCGGGCGTGCATCCCACAAGATCGTGCAACAGGCCCTCCAGGTGCTGGTCAACCTGGACCATCGGGGTGCCCGGGGGAGTGAACCGGACACGGGCGACGGCGCCGGGATTCTGCTCCAGATTCCCCATCAGTTTTTCGTCGAAGAATGTGCCGAGAACCTCTTCAGCCTTCCCGAGCCGGGGCAGTACGGTGTCGGTATGGTGTTTCTCCCTCAGGATCCCGGGGAACGGCAGGCCTGTGAAGCGTCCATCAAAGAGACAGTTCACCGGGACAATCTGACGTTCCTCGGCTGGCGGGATGTTCCCACCCGAAACACTGATCTGGGGCAGGGAGCCAGACGTCTCGAACCGGTGATTCGCCAGTTCTTTGTGGGCCGTCGTGCCGACCTGGCCACCTCTCTCGATTTTGAGCGAAGGCTCTACGTCTGTCGAAGGCGGATGGAAAACACCGTCTCCAATCTGCAATTAAAGGAAGGGGAGAGCTTCTATATCTGCAGTCTCTCCAGCCGGACCTTAATCTACAAGGGGATGCTCACACCGAAGCAGGTTGAAAGCTATTATCCCGATCTCTCCAATCCCGTCGTTTGCAGTGCCCTGGCTCTGATCCACGCCCGTTTCAGCACCAACACTTTTCCAGACTGGAAGCGGGCCCACCCCTATCGGATGCTGGCCCACAACGGCGAGATCAACACCCTCCGGGGCAATGTGAACTGGATGGCCGCCCGCCAGGCGCTTTTCTCCAGCCGCCATCTCGGTGACGACTGGGCCACGACATTGCCGGTGATCGACGAAGAGGGAAGCGATTCCGCCATGCTCGACAACGGCCTCGAGTTCCTCGCTCTTTCGGGGCGCTCGCTGGCCCACGCGGTGATGATGATGATTCCCGAGCCCTGGTCGAACCACAGCGCCATGAGCGAGTCCAAGCGCGCCTTCTATGAATACCATGCCTGTCTCATGGAACCCTGGGACGGGCCGGCTGCCGTAATCTTTACCGACGGCGTCCGGATCGGCGGCGTGCTCGACCGAAACGGCCTCCGGCCGGCCCGCTATACAGTAACACGGGACGGGCTTGTGGTTCTCGCCTCCGAATCCGGTGTTCTTCCCATCGCCCCCGAAGAAGTGGCGGAGCACGGCCGCCTGCACCCGGGACATATGTTTCTCGTGGACACGAAGGAAGGACGGATCGTGACGGATGAGGAGATCAAAGAGACCGTTGCAGCCCGGCACCCCTACCGCAGCTGGCTCGACGAACATCTCACCGAGCTGGACGATCTTGCCGAACCGGCGTCTCCAGGTCCCCGGGAGACAGAGCCCTGCCTCCTGCGTCTTCAGGCCTTCGGTTATACCTTCGAAGAGCTGCAGAAGGTGCTGGCCCCCATGGCGGATACGGGCTACGAGCCGATCGGCTCCATGGGTGCCGACATTCCCCTGGCGGTGCTCTCCCATGAACCCCAGCTCCTCTACGCCTATTTCAAACAGCTTTTCGCCCAGGTCACCAATCCGCCCATCGACAGCATCCGGGAGGAGATTATCACCTCCACCGTCACAACCCTGGGGGCCGAAGGGAACCTGCTCCATCCTGAACCCCAGGCCTGTCACCATATCCGCCTCAAGACACCGATCATCGATAACCGGGAGCTGGAGAAGCTGCGGCAGACCAAAGAGCCGGGCTTCAAGGCGGTGACATTGCCGATTCTCTTTCCCGCAACCCAGAGAACGGCGGGGTTGGAGAAAGCCTTTGAACGTCTCTGCGATGAGGCCGACCAGGGGGTCAGAAAAGGGGCCAATCTGCTTATTCTCTCGGACCGGGGAGTCAACAAGGACATGGCACCCATCCCCGCCCTCCTGGCGGTCGCGGGACTCCACCACCATATGATCCGTCAGGGAACACGCACCCTGGCGGGGATCGTGCTCGAGTCGGCGGAACCCCGGGACGTCCATCAGTTTGCTCTCCTCATCGGCTACGGTGCCGGCGCCGTCAATCCCTACCTCGCCTTCGAGGCCCTGGACGAATTAATCGGTCAGGGCTTGCTCACCGGCACAGACCATGGGGGCGCGGTGGAAAACTATATCAAAGCCGCGACCAAGGGTGTGGTCAAGACCATGTCCAAAATGGGCATTTCCACGATCCAGAGTTATCGGGGCGCCCAGATCTTCGAAGCCGTCGGCCTCAACCGGGACGTGATCGACCGGTTTTTCACCTGGACGGCATCCCGGATCCAGGGCGCCGATCTGCAGGCTCTGGTCGACGAAGTGCTGCACCGCCACTGGCGGGCTTTCGCGCCCCGGGCGGAACAGGCCGCCGTTCTGGAGACAGGCGGCAAACACCAGTGGCGGCAGAACGGAGAGCATCACCAGATGAATCCCATGGCGATTCACCTGGTCCAGACGGCCGCCCGCACCGGCGATTACCGAATGTTTCGGGAATTCAGCCGGCTCATTGATGATCAGAGCGAACGGCCAGCCACCCTCCGGGGTCTGCTTGAATTCAAACGCCCCTCCAGCGGAGTACCGCTGGAAGAAGTGGAATCGGTGGAAGCCATTGTGAAGCGGTTCAAAAGCGGCGCCATGTCCTACGGTTCCATCAGCAAAGAGGCCCATGAAGCCCTGGCTGTCGCCATGAATCGGATCGGCGCCCGCTCCAATACCGGTGAGGGGGGCGAAGATCCCGACCGTTTCACGCCCGATTCCAATGGGGATAACCGCAACAGCGCCATCAAGCAGGTGGCGTCGGGACGTTTCGGCGTCACCAGTCACTACCTTGTCAATGCCAGTGAAATCCAGATCAAGATGGCCCAGGGGTCCAAGCCGGGAGAGGGGGGCCAGCTGCCGGGCTTTAAGGTTTACCCGGAAATAGCCAAGGTTCGATTCTCCACGCCGGGCGTGGGCCTTATTTCCCCGCCGCCCCACCACGACATCTATTCCATCGAGGATCTGGCAGAACTGATTCACGACTTGAAAAACGCCAATGACAGGGCCCGTATCAGCGTGAAGCTGGTGGCGGAAGTCGGCGTGGGAACCATTGCCGCCGGTGTGGCCAAAGCCAAGGCCGATGTGGTACTCATCTCCGGTCATGACGGCGGTACCGGTGCGTCACCGCTTTCGAGCATCCACCATGCGGGGCTTCCCTGGGAGCTGGGACTGGCTGAGACACACCAGACCCTGGTCCTCAACGGGCTGCGAGACCGTATTGCCGTTGAGACAGACGGGCAGCTCAAGACCGGCCGCGACGTAGTGGTGGGAGCCCTTTTGGGGGCCGAGGAATTCGGCTTTGCGTCAACGCCCCTGGTGGTGCTCGGGTGTATCATGATGCGGGTCTGCCATTCCAACACCTGTCCCGTCGGTATCGCAACCCAGGATCCTCTGCTGCGGGCCAAGTTCCGGGGATCTCCCGATCACCTGGTAAACTATTTCACTTTCGTCGCCCGGGAAGTTCGGGAATGGATGGCACAGCTCGGGTTTCGACGGTTCGAAGAGATGATCGGCCGCACCGACCGACTCGAGATGCGCCGGGGCATTGAACACGGCAAGGCCAGGGGGATCGACCTGTCACCCCTGCTGCATCAGCCGGAGGCCGCGGCCGCCGTGGGCCGGTTCTGCCGGGTGAAGCAGGATCACGGCCTGGCGAAATCGCTGGATCAAACGGTGCTGCTCAAACTCTGCGAACCGGCACTGGCCCGGGGCGAGGAAGTGCACGCCACCCTGCCGATCAACAATACCAACCGGGTTGTGGGAACACAGGTGGGGAGCGAAATTTCACGTCGTTACGGCCCGTCGGGTCTCCCGGACAACACGATCCGTCTCAAGTTCGCCGGAACCGGCGGTCAGAGTTTCGGCGCTTTCGCCCCCCGGGGCCTGACTCTGATCATTGAAGGGAGCGCCAACGACTACCTGGGCAAGGGGCTCTCCGGCGGCCGCATTATCGTCTATCCATCCCGGGAAGCGACCTTTGTCCCCGGAGAGAATATCCTGGTCGGCAACGTGGCCTTCTACGGCGCTACCGGCGGGGAAGCGTATGTGCGCGGTATGGCCGGGGAGCGCTTCTGCGTGCGCAACTCCGGGGTCCGGGCCGTCGTCGCCGCCGTCGGCGATCACGGCTGTGAATATATGACCGGCGGTGTCGTGGTCGTCCTGGGCCGCACAGGACGGAACTTTGCCGCGGGGATGTCCGGCGGGGTCGCCTACGTGTATGATGAAGACGGCGATTTCAAAGACCGCTGCAACCTGGAGATGGTTGATCTCTTCCCCCTGGAAAAAGAAGACGAGATCACCGAAGTCCGGCAGATGATCGAAAAACATCGGGTGCTCACCGGTTCGGAGCGCGCCGAAGCATTGCTCGGCAACTGGACTCACACCGTTTCCCGTTTCGTGAAAGTTTTCCCCAGGGACTATCGGCGCATGCTGACAGCCATGGAACGGGTCACCGCTCAGGGCGTCACCGGTGAAGAGGCACTAGCCGCGGCCTTTGAAGAGAACACCCGGGACCGGGCACGGGTCGGCGGTAACTGAGAGACAGGCAAACAAATATGGGCAAGCCCAAGGGGTTCTTAGAATATTTCCGTGAGTTGCCGGCCGATCGTTCGGCCCTGGAGCGGCTGGGCGACTGGGATGAGTTCCACCTGCACCACGACGAAGCACGGAACCGGGAGCAGGGCGCCCGCTGTATGGACTGCGGTGTCCCCTTCTGTCATACGGGCCTCACCATTGCCGCCATGGCTTCGGGCTGTCCCATCTACAACCTGATTCCCGAATGGAATGAACTGGTGTATCGGGGATTGTGGAAGAAGGCGCTGGAACGGCTCCACAAGACCAATAATTTCCCCGAATTTACCGGCCGCGTCTGTCCCGCTCCCTGCGAAGGGGCCTGTGTCCTGGGCATCATCGAACCGCCGGTAACCATCAAGGTGATGGAACAGGCCATTATCGACCGGGGGTTCGCCGAGGGGTGGGTCCTCCCCCAACCGCCGAAGGGGCGGAGCGGCAAGCGGGTGGCCGTCGTCGGCTCCGGTCCGGCGGGGCTGGCCTGTGCGGCGCAACTCAACAAGGCCTGGCACGAGGTCACGGTCTTCGAAAGGGATGACCGGATTGGCGGTCTCCTGATGTACGGGATCCCGAACATGAAGCTCGACAAGCAGATCGTTCAGCGCCGGGTCGATCTTATAGCGGCTGAGGGGGTCCGTTTCGAAACGAACGTGGAAGTGGGCACGACACTCTCCACGTCACAGCTTCTCGGCGATTACGATGCCGTCGTACTCTGCTGCGGGGCCACCAAGCCCCGGGACTTGCCGATAGAGGGTCGGGAAGCCAAGGGGATTCATTTTGCCATGGATTATCTGCGCCACAATCAGCAGCGCCTTCTCAACGGTACGCCCCTGGAGCTGAGCGCCCTGGGGAAGGATGTGGTCATTATCGGCGGCGGCGATACGGGAACCGACTGCCTGGCCACGGCCATCCGCCAGGGCTGCAAGAGCATCGCCCAGCTGGAAATCATGCCCCGCCCGCCCCAGGAGCGAAGCCACGATAATCCCTGGCCTCAGTGGCCGAAGGTTTTCAAGGTCGACTACGGGCAGGAAGAAGCCATTGCCAAGTTCGGTCGGGACCCGAGGCAGTTCCTGGTGACCGCGGAGAAATTCATTTGCCATGCCCAGGGGGCGGTCAAGGAAATTGAGATCCACGATATTACCTGGGAGGAAGGATCCCGGGGAATGACACCGAAGAAAGTTCGGGGCAGCGAACGGCGGGTTCCCGCGGATCTGGTTTTGCTGGCCATGGGCTTTGTCGGCCCTGAAGAGGCCGTCCTGAATGGTCTGGACGTGGAACGGGACGACCGAAGCAATGTGAAGGCCGACTTTGACCGCTACCATACCAATGTGCCCGGTCTCTTTGCCGCAGGCGACATACGGCGGGGCCAGTCTCTCATCGTATGGGCCATCAATGAAGGGCGCGGCGCCGCCCGGGAAGTGGACCGTTTTCTCATGGGGGAGACCACTCTGCCCTAACGAGGGCAGCAGACAGCTTACCGCAGCGCCTCCAATTCCTCCCACCGGGCGTAGACCCGGGCCAGTTCCCCTTCCAGTGATTCCAGCCTGGCCTTTGCGGCAGACACTTGATGCCCGTTGTCGCGATAAAAGTCCGGGTCTGCCATGGCCCCGTGGATCTGCTCCAATTCAGTTTCGAGGGCTTCGATGCGGCCGGGAAGATCTTCCAGCTCTTTTGACTCCTTGAAGGTGAGCTTCCGCACCTTCGCCACCGGGGCTCGGGACTTTTCCTGTTTTTCATCTTTACCGGCCGTGTCAGGGGGAGGGGCGGGCTGCCGGGCCCGGAGCCAATCGTCGTATCCGCCTACATATTCCTTTACCCTTCCATCCCCTTCGAATACGAGGGTGCTCGTCGCGACCTCGTTGATGAAGGCACGATCATGGCTCACCAGGAGCACGGTCCCGGGGTAGTCCATGATGAGGTCGGCAAGGAGGTCTAGGGTCTCCATATCGAGATCATTGGTCGGTTCGTCGAACACAATCACGTTGGATTGCCGGGTAAAGAGCTTGGCAAGGAGTAGCCGATTACGTTCACCGCCGGATAGAATCTTTACGGGACTCCGGGCTCGGGCAGGGGGAAAAAGAAAATCCTGGAGATAGCCGATGACGTGGCGCCTGCGGCCATTGATACTCACATGGTCACTGCCATGGGCCACACTATCCTGCACCGTTTCTTCATCATTCAGTTGGGCACGGTGCTGGTCGAAATAGCTCACCAGAAGATTTGTTCCGTGCCGGATCGTGCCTCCCTGGGGCGCAAGGTCGCCGATGAGTATCCTGAGGAGCGTCGTTTTCCCAGATCCATTGGGTCCGATAATCCCGATCTTGTCGCCTCGCATAATCCGGGCGGAAAATCGTCGAATCACCGGATTATTCTCGTAGCTGTAATTCACGTCTTTCGCCTCGATCACCAGTTTGCCGCTCCGCTGGCCCTCCTGGGCCTCCATGCGCACTGTCCCCACCGTTTCACGACGCAGGCTCCGGGCTTCCCGCATCTCCATGAGGGCCCGAACGCGGCCTTCATTCCGGGTTCTCCGGGCCCGGATCCCCCGGCGGATCCAGGTCTCTTCGGCAGCCAGCCGCTTGTCGAATTTCGCGTTTTCCACGGCTTCCGTGTCAAGGGCCGCCTGTTTGAGTTGGAGATAGTTCTCATAATCGCCGGGCCAGCTGGTGAGCCTGCCCCGATCCAGATCGACAATTCGGGTCGCGAGCTTTCGAATGAGCATACGATCATGGGTGACAAAAAGAAGGGTGCCCCCGAAGGAAAGAAGAAAGGCTTCGAGCCAGACGATGGTGTCCATGTCAAGGTGGTTGGTGGGCTCGTCGAGGAG
>CAYUBU010000381.1:0-14520 GCA_964443105.1 uncultured Nitrospirota bacterium | reverse complement strand
TGCCGAGAGGGATCATACTCGCGGGTCCCGCGACCCGTACCTTGGCGCCCATTTTCTGGAGACCATAGATGTTTGAAAGGGCCACCCGGCTGTGGGCGATATCGCCGATAATGGCCACGGTCAGCCCGTCGATCCGTTTCTTCTTCTCCCGAATGGAAAAGAGGTCGAGGAGTGCCTGTGTGGGATGTTCATGGGCACCGTCGCCTGCATTGATGACAGAACACTTGAGGACCTTCGAGAGAAAGAGCGGCGTCCCCGCGGCAGAGTGCCGGACAATCAGGATGTCCGTGTTCATGGCCTCTACATTCCATGCCGTATCCTTGAGGCTCTCCCCCTTGAGAATGCTGCTGGTAGAAGCGGAGATGTTGATGACGTCGGCGGAAAGCCGCTTGCCGGCCAGTTCAAAAGACGCCCGGGTGCGGGTGGAAGGCTCCAGGAAGAGGTTAACCACCGTCACGCCCCGGAGGGTCGGTACCTTCTTGATCTCTCTTAAGGACACGTCTTTGAAAGACTCGGCGGTATCGAGAATGGATTCGATCTCATTCCTGCTCAGATCGTGTATACCGATCAGGTCTTTGCGCTTGCCCCAAGCCATGGTCAAGTCTACCGGAAACGTTCAGATTGTTTGACAAGGAGAACCGGGCACCAGTCTCCCCGGTGCCCGCCTAATCCAGGTCGCGGAGAATAACTTCGTCTTCCCGGCCGTCTTCGGAAAAGCGGACACGGACGGTCTGATCAAGCCGGGTCGGCTCATACTTGCCCGTATAGTTTGCCCGAATCGGCAGCTCCCGGTGGCCCCGGTCCACCAGGACCGCCAGCTGGATCTTGCGGGGCCTGCCCATATCCATAATGCCGTCGAGGGCGGCCCGGATCGTCCGCCCCGTGAATAGAACGTCGTCCACAAGGATGACGTTTCGGGCCCCAACGGACCCTGGAATTTCCGTACGCACCAGTTCCGGCTGATCAATCCGGGAACGGAGATCATCCCTGTAGAGCGTGATGTCCAGAATCCCTACGGGAAGCTGAATCCCTTTTTTCTCTGCAATCCTGGCAGCAATCCGCCGGGCTAGATGGGTCCCCCTGCTCCGTATGCCGACAAGGATCACCTCGGTAAGATCGCGGTTGGCCTGGACGATATTATCCGCCAGCACACCGATGAGTTCTTCCATCTCCTTCTTGCCGATGATGGAAACTTCGGGAAGGCTTTTGTTTTTTTCCGCAACCATAGGTTTGAGCCATAAAAAAGGCCTCTTGCCCGTTCAGCAAGAAGGCCTGTGAGCACCCCTGTAACCAGTGGTGTTTGCAAGAACCCGCAACGTTACTCCCCAATGCAAATTCGTGCTACTATAGCACATTCGCCAAGGTTGTCAAGATATAATCTGACCGGTCCTCCCGAGGCGGGGCCGCTTCTTTTCCCGGTCCCAAGACCAGTAAATGACGAGGGCCTTGCCGAGGATTTCCTCCTTCTTCACGTAGCCCCAGAACCGGCTGTCATAGCTGCCGTCCCGATTGTCTCCCATAACAAAATAGGAACCCGGGGGAATGGTCACCGGTCCCAGATTGTCCCGCTGTCCGGGAATAATAGTATCATCCCGGTGAATGACATAATCCTCGTCGTTGAGTTTCTCACCATTAACGTAAACGAGTTTGTCCCTGATCTCTATGATATCCCCTGGAACCCCGACCACCCGCTTGATGAAATCCCGGGTTTCATCCACGGGGTATTTGAAAACGATGATATCCCCCCGTTCCGGCGTCCGCACCGGGAGGAATGAAATGTCGGTAAAGGGGATGTGGGTGCCGTAGATGAACTTGCTCACCAGAATATGATCCCCGATTTGCAGGGTTTCGAGCATGGAACCGGAGGGGATCTTGAAGGCCTGCACCACAAAGGTTCGGATGAAGAGGGCCAGGATCACCGCTATGACGATGGCTTCAAAATTGTCCCGCCATGCCCCTCGCTCACCGCGCCACAAGCCTGTGCTTTTCCTTTCGCTCTCTTTGTTCCTCATCTTGTTCAGCCTTTTCTGTTTTATGAAGAGCGCCGCAATTTCACAACCCTTTGGGGTTTCCCCGTCCCGTGGCCACAGCGTACTGCATCGTGCGCCTCACGCCTTGACTTCGTCGCGCCCCGGTCTGCTTTGTCCTGCCGCTCTGAATGTGAATGCATCCATGACGTTATGTGAAAATGCCTCCTGCCCCATTCAGGATGATAAATTGTTTTTGCCCCAAAATCAAGTTCCGGGCTAGCCCGGAGATTGCATGAGTAATCGTCATGAGAGGCTGTAGAAGCGCCGTAGGCATTAGTCCTGATCCATCTGAAGCACCGACATGAAGGCTTCCTGGGGGATTTCAATCTTGCCCACGCTCTTCATCCGTTTCTTCCCTTCCTTCTGTTTTTCCAGAAGTTTACGTTTTCGGGTGATGTCGCCGCCGTAGCACTTGGCGGTCACATTCTTCCTCAGCGCGGAAATACTCTCCCGGGAAATCACCTTGTTCCCCACTGCCGCCTGGATCACCACCTCATACATCTGTCGGGGGATGAGTTTCTTCAGTTTCTGGGCCAGGTTTCGGCCCCGGTAATAGGCCCGGTCTTTATGGACAATGACCGAGAGGGCGTCCACCACTTCCCCGTTGATGAGGATGTCGAGACGGACCATGCCGGCCTCGCGGTATCCGGAAAACTCGTAATCGAAAGAGGCGTATCCCCGGCTCGCCGACTTGAGGCGGTCGTAGAAATCGACCACCACCTCGTTCAAGGGGAGCTCATATTGAATCGATACCCGGCTTGTCCCGTGGTAGTCGATATGCTTCTGGATTCCCCGGCGCTCCTGGGCGAGGGTGATCACCGACCCCATATGTTCGGCAGGCACCATGACGGTGGCCATGATCATCGGTTCCATGATCTTCTGAATCGCCTGAGTCGGGGGAAGCTTGGACGGATTCTCGATCATCATTTCAGTCCCGTCCAGCAGGATCACCCGATAGACCACCGTGGGCGACGTGGTAATCAGGGGGATGGAGAATTCCCGCTCCAGCCGTTCCTGAACGATTTCCATGTGGAGCAATCCGAGAAACCCGCAGCGAAAACCGAAACCGAGCGCCCCCGACGTCTCCTTTTCATAGGAGATGGACGAATCGTTGAGCCGGAGCTTATCCAGGGCTTCGTGAAGCTCTTTGTAGTCACCGCTGTCGACGGGGTAGAGCCCCGCAAAAACCATCGGCTTGACCTCCTTGAACCCGGGCAGGGCGACGGCGGTAGGCTTGGCGGCGTCGGTAATGGTGTCACCGATATTCGTATCACTGACGGTTTTGATGCTGGCCATGAAGAAACCGACTTCACCCACGGAGAGCCGGTCCAGTCGGGTGGGATGGGGGGTAAAGGCCCCGACCTGCTGCACCTCGTAGGACCTGCCCGTGGACATCATCCGGATCTTCATCCCCGGAACGATGGTCCCGTCTATAACCCGGAGCAGCGAGACCGTTCCCAGGTAGGGGTCGAACCAGGAATCAAAGAGGAGCGCCTTCAATGGCGCGTCAGGGTCTCCCTGGGGCGGAGGAACCACGGCAACAATCGCTTCCAGCACTTCCTGAATGCCGGTCCCCAGCTTTGCGCTCACAGGAATGGCATTGGCGGTATCGAGGCCGATGACATCTTCAATCTCCTGGCACGCCCGGTCCACGTCGGCACTGGGCAGATCGATCTTGTTCAGCACGGGGATGATTTCCAGGTCGTGATCCAGGGCGAGATAGACATTGCCCACGGTCTGGGCTTCCACCCCCTGGGCCGCGTCGACCACAAGGAGGGCACCCTCGCAGGCCGCCAGACTCCTGGAAACTTCATAATTGAAGTCCACATGACCCGGCGTATCGATCAGGTTCAGGCAGTATTCCCGGCCGTTGAGCGCCTTGTAGCGGAGGCGCACGGTCTGAGCCTTGATGGTGATGCCCCGCTCCCGTTCGATATCCATCTGATCGAGGAACTGGTTCACCTTCTCCCGTTCCGTCAGGGCCCCGGTAAAATCGAGAATCCTGTCGGCCAGCGTCGATTTGCCATGATCGATGTGGGCGATGATGGAGAAATTTCGTATTGAATCTATCTGTACCATAGGTGGACTGCTCACCATGCTCACTCAGGACAATAACAGTGCATCATAGGCTATCGCTTCACCTCTTGTCAAAATATTTTTTGCCGTTTTTGACAAGGTGCGCCGCCCCTCCTTAGCGGGAGAGTCCCGTGGCGCCCCGGAACCGGGGAATGGCCTGCAGAATTCTGATTGGGGGACTTAATTCGATTTGAGATGCTCTTCGGCACGACCGGTGGTGACGCCCCGGGCAGCTGCGGGAAGAACGCAATGGAAAGAAGCACCGCCTTCGTCCCGGTTCTCGGCCCAGATTTTGCCCCCGTGATGGGACATGATCTCCCGGCATATGGGGAGGCCCAGGCCCGTGCCGCCGATGACGTGGGTCTTGCCGTCGTGAACCTGCACAAACTTGTTGAAAACATCTTCCAGATGGGCTTCGGGAACCCCCGGCCCCGTATCACTCACCGATACCCGGAGCAGGGCACCCTGATCCCCAAATGCAGCCTCCACGTCCACGAAACCGAAATCGGGGGTGAACTTTACGGCGTTGCTCAACAAGTTGCTCATCACCTGCACCAGGCGGTTCTTGTCCCCGTTAATCCAGAGCGGGGCCGAACCATTGCCGGTCCGGATTTCGATCCCCTTCTGGATGGCCGCCCCTGTATAGAGGGTCACAGCGTGATTGATGACTTCCCTGAAGTTGAACTCCTCCTCGCGGAACTCCAGGAGGCCCGACTCTATCTTGGACAGGTCGAGATAATCGTTGATCAGGTCGCCAAGACGGCGGCTCTCTTGAATGATGGTCCGGAGAAATTCATCCTTGGTCTCCTCGGCTTCATCTTTGTAGCGGAGCAGCAGGTCAGCATAGGAGAGTATGGACGTCAGCGGTGTCCTCAGGTCATGGGCCACGATCTCCAGAAACTTGCTCTTCTGCACATCCAGGGCCGTGAGCTTCCGGTTCGCGTCTTCCAGCGCCCGTGTCTGACTCTCCAGGATGTTCATCATATCGTTGAAGCGCTCCCCCAGTCTCTGGAGGGGGTCCCGCCGGGCCAGCCGATAGATCTCACAATCGAGGCACGAGAGAACGGCATGGCCTGCCTCATTGTTTAGCGAACAACACTCTTTTTCATTCAGATGCCAGCAGCGGAGATTGGCGGAACGGTACGCGGCACAGGCTGTCTGGCCGCAGGCTTTGACTTGCCAGCAGGCCAGAAGGTGCCTGTTGCTGAACCGAACAGAGAGATCACGGCCGCCCCGAACGGCGTCAATGAGGCCGGTGATCTCTTTGTGGGACTCTTCCAGCCTTCTTTCCGACTGGGCCATCCGGGCCTGTTCCTGGCGCAAGGCCTCATAGTTTTCCTGAATCCGCTTATAGTAGAAAGTAAGGGTCGCCACGACGACAAAGGTCATGGAGTTCACGGCGCCGCTTAAGGGAGAGATATTTTTCCACCACGCGCCGTGCCCCGAGGCCGTGAGAAAATAGCGAACCAGGTGCCCCAGGGACCGTGACACGGTGAATATGACAAAGGCCAGGGAGATCCAGAAGAGGTAGGTCCAGACAGGGTTGGTAGCGTCCTTACGGCTCAGTTGGCGGGAAACGGAGTAACAGCCGATCCCGAGGGCAATGGAAGCGAGGGATCCAAGGACGTCGACCAGGTGAATCGGGAACATGGGAAGGAGAAGATTCATGCCGTATCTCCTTCCTGTCGGAGCAGCGCCCGGAGACCGAACAAGAGAAAAAGAAGCGCCGGAAAAGAGAAGAGATGATCGAGGCGCCCCGCATAGTAAATTACGTCGAGGAGTGAGGCCGCATGGAACCCGGTGACCAGCCCGGCATCGTTTCGGACGAAGGACGCCGAGGGGATGACCTCCCGGTAACTATGAACGAAAAGGGTCGTCACATTCCAGATTGAAAAGAAGAAGGCCGACCACGTGATCCACCTCCAGCCCCGCTGTCGATGCATGCCCGATCGGATGAGTTTGAGGCAGAAGTAAACCATGGCCACGAGAAAGATCACATGGGCGATCAAATGGGAGTAGAGCCCTTCTGTTTCACCATGGGTTTGGGTGGCCGATGCCGTGCCCGCCCAGAAGAGGACGGAGAAGAAGAGAAGGGCTCCCCAAGGAATCTGTCCCACCTTACGACTCATGACGCACCTCTTGCACCACCAGCCGATCGCCCCCACTCTCAACAACGGCCACGGGAAAGATGTCCGATCTTGCGCCGCCGGAGCCGTGGAGCACTCCCTCGAGGTAGTTGTCGCTCAGCACCCGCATCGGCGCGTCCGTTGTTTCTGAGTCGCCAATGGCCACCACGTCCAGGGTCTGACCCACCATGGAACTCAGAAAGGCGGCGCTCTTCTCACCGCACAGCTCCCGGAGGCGACGGGCCCGCTCTTTTTTAACCGCCGTGCTCACCTGCCCTGCCATGGATGCCGCCTCGGTACCGTCGCGCCGGGAGTAGGGAAAGACATGAAAGTGGGTCAGCGGCAGACCGCCAATAAAAGCAGAAGCCCTTTCGAAGGATTCGTCCGTTTCACCGGGCAAGCCGACGATCAGGTCTGTTCCGATGGCCATGCGGGCATCCCGATCCCGGAGCCGCTGCACCAGATCTCCATAAGCCTCCCGGGTATAGGGACGTTTCATACGGCATAGGATCTGGTTGTCGCCGCTCTGCAAAGGGATATGGAGATGGCTGCAGATCTTTTCTTCACCCATCACCAGGTCGATGAGGCCGTCGTCCACCTCCGTCGGCTCCACCGACGAGAGACGAAGTCGGAATTTCCCGGGGATCGAAAGGAGCCGGCGAACCAACTTGGAAAGGCCCTGCCGTTCCCCCCGGTCCGTGCCGTAGGCCCCCAGGTGAATCCCCGAGAGAACCACCTCGGGGTAGCCCTGCTCAACCAGCAGCCTGACCTGGGCCGCCACCCGGTCGGGATGGTCGCTCTTCACCGGCCCCCGGGCATAGGGAACGATGCAGTAGGCGCAGAACGCCTGGCATCCGTCCTGAACGCGAACGAAAGCCCGGGAACGCCCCCCGGCCCCCGTGATGAGGCCCGCCTGCTCGCCGCCATCAGAAAGAACGGGAAGGCCGCCGTCGGAAACGGCGGAAGAAAAGATGGGTGGTGCGCCGGCCTGAAGACCGGCCGCCTCCCGGGCCAGCACACTGCGGGCCCGCCCTTTCTCTTCATTTCCCATGATCCCGCTCACCCCGGGAATCGCCCGGACCGCCTTTTCAGCGACCTCGGCGTAACAGCCGGTTACCACGACCCGGGCACGGGGATTCTCCCGAACCACCCGCCGGATCATCTGCCGGCACTGGCTGTCGGTTTTCGCCGTGACGGTGCAGGTATTGACGACACAGAGATCGACCTCATCCCCGGCCCCAGCGGCCGTAAATCCCAGCCCTTCCAGTGTCTCTGCAAGATGAAGTGATTCGATCTGGTTTACTTTGCAACCCAGCGTTTTTACAGCGTAATGCAATTCTTGACCCTATTGGCTAACCATAATACGGCGTCTCACACAAGCCCACATATAGAGCGACAGAACAAGACAGACCGAGGCGCGACGAAGTCGAGGCGTGAGGCGTACGCTCAGTACGCTGCAACAACGAGACGAGGAAGCAACAAAGGTATGTGAAGTTATGGCGCTCTATATAATTGATTTAACAAAATATTATCATCATACCAGCCGGCTGTCCAGATGAAATACCTGCCCCGTAATCCCCCGGGTCATGACGAGGGCCTTGATGAAAATCACCACATCCTCGGGATCGCAGAGGGTGCCGAGGCAGCTCTGCTGCACCGCACGGTCCCGGATCCCCTTCGGCAGCGCCCCGGTCATATCAGTGTCCATGAAACCGGGGCTCACCCCATTGACCCGGATGTTCTGGGAGCCCCATTCCCGGGCGGCGCTCAGGGTCAGGCCCAGGAGTCCCGCCTTGGCGGCGGCATAGTTGGCCTGACCGGTGCTCCCCCGTATTGCAGAAATGGAGATCACATTAATGATCTGTCCGCCGCCCTGGGACATCATGGCTCGGGCCGCGGCACCCATGACATGGAAGGGACCGGAAAGATTTGCTGCCATCACCCTGTCCCAGTCGGCCTCGGACATGGTCGCCAAAAGCCCATCGTGACAGACAGCGGCGTTGTTGATGAGCACATCGATCCGCCCCCATCGCTTCAGGACCTCTTCCACCGTCCGGCTCCCCCCGGCGGAATCGGCCAGATCGGCCTGCACCGTCAGGGCCTCCCCTCCCCCTTTCTCCACCACGGCCGCCGCTGCTTCCACACCCTCGACTTCCCGGCGATAGTGAAGGGCGATGCGGTGCCCCGCCTCGCCAAAGCCCTCGGCCAGGCGCCTGCCGAGCCCCCGGGACGCACCGGTCACGAGGACGACCTTCTTGTCACGGCTCATGGCCCTTTTCTCTTTTTTCAAACCGGTTCCTCTGTTGACGGAAGAAGCCTGTCCAGCAGACGGTTCACCCGGGAGAGATCCTCACGGGTGTGAGTGGCCATCACCGAGAAACGAAGGCGGGCGCTCCCTTCGGGAACCGTGGGCGGCCGGATGGCCGGCGCGAAAACACCCTTTGCGAAAAGGGCGTCGGCTACCGCGGCCGTGCGCTCAACGGACCCGAGAATCACGGGAAAGATGGGTGTCGCGCCGTCGCCGCGATAGACCCCCAATTCCCTGAGCCGCCCCCCGAAAATCTCCATGTTCCCCTGAAGCCGCCGGCGAAGGCTCTCGCCCTCGGCGTCCTGACTGAGTGCCACCGCCGCCCGGGAGGCCGCCAGGACCGACGGCGGCAGGGAGGTGGAATAAATGAAGGGTCTTGCCCGATTGATCAGAAGATCGATGATTTCCCGATCACCGGCCACAAAGGCCCCGAAGGATCCAAGGGCCTTTCCCAGGGTCCCCATGCGAAGGGTAACCCCCTCCGCCAACCCGAAATGGGCGGCGCTTCCCCGTCCCTGGGGACCGAGAACGCCGGTGGCGTGGGCCTCGTCGAGGTAGATGGCGGCACCGTACCTCTCGGCCAGTGCGACGATCTCCGGCAGCGGGGCCATATCGCCGTCCATGCTGAAGACACCGTCGGTGACGATCCACCGCCTCCGGTACTTATACGATACTTTAAGTATATCCTCTAACTCATTCATATTGCAATGCTTGTAAACACGCTTATCCGCCCTTGAGAGTCGGCAGCCGTCCACAATGGAGGCGTGGTTCAGGGCGTCGCTGATGATCAGGTCATCCCTGCCGCAGAGGGCGGCCAGGGTGCCCGAGTTGGCCCCATGACCGGAGTTGAAAACCAGGGCGGCTTCACAACCGAGGAATCGGGCCAGGTCTTCCTCCAGGGCATGATGGAGCGGCTGGGACCCGGAAAGGAGGCGTGAGGCTCCGCTACCGGTGCCGTAACGCTCCGTCGCCTCAATGGCGGCCCCCGCAAGAACCGGATGGGACGCAAGCCCCAGGTAGTCGTTGGACGCCAGGGAAATGACTTCCCGGCCGCCGATTCGTAACCGGGGTCCCTGCCCGCCGTCCAGGGGGCGGAGCACACGGTAGAGCCCCTGGCTCCGCAAGGTGTCCAGTTCGTCTTTAAACATGGGGGATCTCTGATACGAGATAGGGGATCGTCTCCAGGGCTTCGATGATCCCGGGCACGGCAGCACGGGAGGCGACGAAAAAAGCGCGGCCGCCCAGAGGATCGCCCTGGCGCTTCATATGTTCAAGCCGCACGTACCCCAAACGCCTGGAGGCCACATAGCCCGTGGTGTAGTCGGGGTCGTCGGAGCGGCAGAGTTCGGCGATGATCCCGGGAATCGCCCCGACCTTGGACGCGATCAACACCGCCTCCATGACCCGGGGATGGCCGATCCCGAGTTTCTGCAGATAATCTTTGAGCCGCTCCCGCGCCTCCCGGGCGGCGTCGATTCGGGTGACCCGGACGCCCCGGGCGCGATCAGGCTCCAGACGCTCCCCGGTAGCCCCATGAACAATCATGGCGCCCCGCATGTTCCCGCCGTCCGGCGCCGCCCCGTGACCAACCGCGGCAAGAGACTCCCGGGCCGCCTTTCCCGAGACCCCGGCGTCCGCCAGCAGGCGGCACACTTCCCGGTCGGCTTCCTCGGGCCCGGCAGACCGGACGGTATGGATCGGAAGAAGGGGAATCCGCCGCAGGGTATCAGGAGCAATGGGGTCGATCTGTATGGCGATGGAGCTCAGGACCCCCGGGCCGTGCTTCATGGCCCGGTCCACCATATTCCCCGCGGCTTCCCCCAGTCCGTCACCATGGACAATCCGTTCGGCGCCGCAGAGATGGCGCGTCCCGGAGACGGCATGCATCCGGATGCTAAACAGCGAGCGGTCATCCATGGGGAGAGAATCTTTCGATGCCGTCATGGTAAAGTGGAGCGGGTCCCGATCTTGAGCCCCCGGGCCGTAATCATGTCCCGGTCTTTCTCCGGCGTCGTTCCCGTGGTGGTCAGATAGTCACCGGTCAACAGACCGTCGATGCCGGCATCCAGGAGTTTTCCCTGCTCATCCTGGAGGTTCACTTCCCGGCCGGCGCAGGCCCGAATTTCGGCCGTGGGATTGATAATCCGGAAGAGGGCAAAGGTCTTTAAGATCTCCTCCCGGCTGAGCGGTTCTGTTCCAAAGAGGGGCGTTCCCTCGATGGGATTGAGGATGTTGAGCGGAATGGATGTGACCTCCAGCTCCCGGAGGGCAAAGGCCATCTCAACCCGCTGGGCCAGGGTCTCTCCCATACCGATGATGCCGCCGCAGCAGATTTGCAGTCCCGCTTCTTTCGCCCGCAGCACCGTTTGAAGGCGATCTTCATAGGCGTGACTGGTACAGACCGATTCATAGTAGCTCCGGGCGGTCTCGATGTTGTGGTGGTAGCGGGTGAGCCCGGCCTTCTTCAGGGCAGCCAGTTCTTCCAACTCCAGGGTGCCCAGGGAGGCGCAGGGGCGGACCTGCCCGGCATCACGCATGCGCCGCAAAGTGGCACCGATCTTTTCCAACTCCTGCGCCGTGGCCCGCTTCCCGCTGGTGACGATACAGAAAAAGCTCACCCCTTCCCGGGCCGATTGTTCTGACCCCTGGAGGATTTTCTCTTCAGGAATGAGCGGGTAGGAGGCGGCATCTGTCTTGAACCGGGTCGACTGGGCGCAGAAACCACAGTCCTCGCCGCAGCGGCCCGACTTGGCATTGATAATGGCACAGAGACTGACCGCGTCGCCCCGAAAAGTCTGCCGGATCTCGCGGGCACACGCCATGAGTCGGGGCAGATCCTCCGGTCCACCGGCCGCCAGACTGAGGGCTTCGTCAAAGGAGACGGCCCCCCCCTCTACAGCGCGGTTCAGAATCGATTCCAGAATTTGATCCATGCCATCCTCCCTTTATCGTCCCAGGCGCCGGACCACAGGGGCCCAGGACCAAGAAATTTATCTCACCCTGAGGAAAGAAGTTTAAAGAGAAACGGGCCCGTTGTCAACCAGGAAGGGCCCGACGGTTGACCTCCCCCTTTCCCGGTCAGGAAATCGGCAGGAAGTCCTCTGAATACAAGGAATTCTTGACAAGGCCCTCTCTTTTCTATAGAGTAATCCCTGTAGATCGGGCCTTTTGAGGCCCGTTTTTTTGTGTCTCCAATTTGTGTCTTCAAGGGGATAAGTCAAAAATCATGATTGCAGTGGAAAAACACCATCAGAAAGAGGTCGACCGTCGGCGCACCTTCGGCATCATCAGCCACCCCGACGCCGGTAAGACGACGCTCACGGAAAAACTGCTCCTTTTCGGCGGGGCAATCCAGCTGGCCGGCGCCGTCAAATCCAAAAAAGCCGCCCGCCATGCCACCAGTGACTGGATGTCCATCGAGAGAGACCGGGGGATCTCAGTCACCACGTCGGTGATGAAATTCAACTACCGGGACTTCGAAGTCAATCTTCTCGACACGCCGGGCCATCAGGATTTTTCCGAAGACACCTACCGGGTGCTCACCGCCGTGGACAGCGCGCTCATGGTAATCGACAGCGCCAAGGGGGTCGAACCTCAGACCGAAAAGCTCATGGAGGTCTGCCGGCTGCGCAACACACCGATCATCACCTTCATCAATAAGCTCGACCGGGAGGGGCTTTCGCCCCTGGATATCATGGCCGACATCGAGGATAAGCTGCAGATCGAATGCGCTCCCCTGTCCTGGCCCATCGGCATGGGCAAGTCTTTCAAGGGGGTCTACAACCTTCATCGCCGGGAACTTCAGCTCTTTACCGCCGGACGGGAGACCCGACATGGCGACAGTGTGGTCATATCGGACCTTGCCGATCCGCGGCTCGATTCATTGCTGGGGAGTCAGGCCGATGCCCTGCGGGAGGAGGTGACCCTGCTCAATGAGGCGGCCAACCCCTTCGAGCACAGCCATTACCTGAGGGGGAACCAGACCCCGGTCTTTTTCGGCAGCGCCATCAACAACTTCGGCGTCAAGGAACTCCTGGACGCCTTCGTGGAGATGGCACCGCCCCCGGGCCCGAGGCATGCCGAATCCCGGGAGGTGTCGCCCTACGAAGAGGCTTTTTCCGGTTTCACCTTCAAGATTCAGGCGAACATGGATCCCGCGCACCGGGACCGGATCGCCTTCCTCCGTATCTGCTCAGGAAAGTTCACCCGGGGGATGAAGGTCCGCCATCACCGGACCGGCAAGGAGATTTCCCTCTCCAACGCGACTATTTTCCTGGCCCAGGACAGGACCCATGTGGACGAGGCCTACGCCGGCGATATTATCGGACTCCACAACCACGGCACCATCAAGATCGGCGATACCTTCACAACCCGGGAGCCGCTCCAGTTCACCGGGATTCCCAACTTCGCCCCCGAGCATTTTCGCCGGGCCGTACTCAGGAATCCCATCAAGGCCAAGCAGCTCCAGAAGGGTCTGACCCAGCTCGCCGAGGAGGGCGCGGTCCAGGTCTTCCGCCCGCTTCTGGGCAACGATTATATTCTCGGCGCCGTGGGGGTTTTGCAGTTTGATGTCACCATGGCCCGTCTGAAAGACGAGTACGGTGTAGATGCCGCCTATCTGCCTGCCGACTTTAACACGGCCCGATGGATCAGCTGCGACGACCAGAAGATGCTGGCCCGGTTTATGCGGAAAGCGGAACCCAATCTGAGTTATGATGCCGAAGGGCATCTCGCCTATCTCGCCCCGAGCAAATGGCGCCTCCAGCACGACATGGAACAGTGGCCGGAAATCCGGTTCCACAAAGTCCGGGAAAACCGTTAAGAGCCGCGGCTTTCCCGGCAAGCATCGGAACCTGCGCCGAAACCTCAGCCGTCTTCACGCCTCCGGCAGCGCCGGTCTCACCTTGATGACCGTCTCTTTTCGAATCTGCACCGACCCGGGCTTCGCGCCCCGTGGTTTGGTCACGTAGCGGCCCCGGGTACAGCTCACCGCGACCACCCCCCCCTCCCGTGCTTTGCTGTGATACGCGGCAATCGCGGCCGCCGCCTTCAGCGTCTTCTTGTCGGGCTCCTCATCAGGACGGGCCACCAGAACCACGTGGCTCCCGGGCATCCCCCGAACGTGGAACCACCAGTCGTTGGGCCCGGCCACCTTGAGACTCAGATGATCATTTTCCCGATCCGTCTTGCCGGCCAGCACGGTCCAGCCGCCGGTAAGGGCGTATTCATACATGAAGAAACTCCCGGTTTCGAGAAGAGATAGACGGGGGAAAGCTGGTCAGAAGGTGCGGTAGGCGATCCAGCTTCCGGCGATGAAGGTCCCCAGGGAACTCCCCACATTGGCGAGCACCACCACCAGAAGAATCCGGCTCACCGGATTCATCCAGAAACCTCTGGCACTGGAAATGGCGTTGGGAAGGTCCTCCAGGTCGGCGACCGTAGGTTTTTTCACCCAGGCCTGCACCAGTCCCGCCACCCATCCGGCAGCGATCATCGGATTGAGACTGGTCAGCGGCGCCCCCACAAAAGCGGAGGCAATGGTGAGGGGATGGGCAAAGGCGGCAGCGGCACCGAGAGCCGACAGAACGCCGTTCACCAGAACCCAGATATAGATCGACTCCATGGAATGCTCGGCACCACTCCGGAAGAATCCGCCGATGAGCAGTCCGATAATCAGGGCCGGAATTCCCCATTTGATCACCACAGGGAATTTCGATTTGGGCGGCAATTCCATCAACGGCCCCAAAGGCTCATCCTGCCCGATATGGGCTTCGATACCGGGGACATGGGCCGCACCGACCGCGGCGACAATCTTCTTGCCCGGCGCCTCCCTGATTTTTTGCGCCAGGTAAATGTCCCGTTCTCCCAGCAGGCGCTTTTTCACTTCCGGAAAGGCTTCGCCAAAGGATTCCAGGAGGGTCTCCAGCTGGTCCCGGTTCTTCATCTCCTCAATCATGGCTTCGTCGATCTTTTCAGCGAG
>CAYUBU010000380.1:0-11607 GCA_964443105.1 uncultured Nitrospirota bacterium | reverse complement strand
TGCACTCACGGGAATTGGTCTGTACTTTTATTCAAGACCAAATCCAGAATAGGTTGTCCGGTTAACATCATCTTATTGGTTTCTGCTTTATTCCAGGTCACAAGAGCGATTCTCATCCTCGTCTTGAGCATCTATTCCCTTCGTTGCTTCGATCCGACATTGGCCTTTCCATCACTGACTGCGGTTCGTCAAATTATCGCTATAATTGTGCTCCACGCGTTCAATCAGTTCTTCGCAACCCTTTTCGGTCGATGTCTTTCCTGCCCTTACAATTAATGATGCCTCTATGTAAAAACCCCCGCCTTGCCGTGTGGCCGATAACATTTGAACCTGATTACTCAGGTGGGTACCATGATGAAGACTTTAGGCTTCCCTTTTTATCGGGCGTGCTCACCATCCTCAGGGCAGGCTCCCATTCAAACATGTGTTGGCTCAAAACACACCGACCATCACCTGCAAGGCAGGGACTATTGCGTCGTCAATGGCTCATAATATATAGTAGATGGAAAGCACAAGTCAATAGGGAAAAGCGGGTTGAGGCCGGGAAACCAGGGCGTAATAGTCCGACGCCCCAAGAGAGATTATCCGCTAAAAGCACTGTCAAGCAGGCCGATCAGATCAGCGGCTTTGCTCCGTACCTGCTGGTCTTTATCCTCAAGCTCTTTCCGCAGGCGAAAAAGCTCGTCGGCAATATTGATGGCCGTCAGCATGGCCACTTTGTGAGACGTGATCACCGATGAAGCGGAAGCGACTTCCCGCATTTTCTTATCAACAAACTGGGCCAGACTTTCCACGTAGGCCGGGCTGTCTTCTCCCTTGATGGTGAATTCCTGACCGAAAATCTTGACGTTTACCTGAGTAACCATTACTTTCGCCTCCTGACCCCTCTGTCCTCTCCCAGGCCATCTGACAGAGTCTGTTCGTGCCCCCCCGACCGGCCTTCCCTATTCAAACAGATCCTGCTGGGGCTTCTGTTCCTCCAGCCGGATGCCTTCCATTTTACGAAGAACGTTTCTGACCTTCTGCCGAACGAGATTCCGCTCGGTGGTCATCCGTTTCACTTCATCCTTCAGCTTATTGGTCTCATCCTTGTCCAGGACCTTCTTCTTCGGCTCAACTTTTGCTTCGTGAAGCCGGCCCTGCGCAACTTTGAGCTCTTCTTTCAAAGAGGCATTCGCGGTGCGAAGCTGGCCTATCAATTCAACCGCTTTCTGAATCTTTTCTTTCAGCTGACCAAAAGCGACGCCTTCCACAAAAACCCCTATATTACGCATGGTTACAATAGAACATTATAATATAACCTTAAAAGTAACAAGTCAAGCATTTTTAACTGTGCCAAGTTCATCCGCAAAAAACCTGAACAAACGATGGAGATTTGGGAGGAAAGTGAATGAAAAATAATGAGAAAGACGGGAGAATCCGGTGAGAATCAAGCCCTTCAGCCAAGCGGTCTGGCCTTTCATGCCAGAATATCGATGATCCCCCCTTCCGCCGTTTCGTCAACGGAATCGGCAGAATCATGACGGGATCTTTTTCCCCCGCCGCGCTGCTCTTCAGGTGGGGCTTTTCTTTTTCTGTCGTGGTCGATGGTCAAATCGGCGGCACCACCGTCCGGTTTCCCCCGGTCTTTGCGTTTTGTCCGCGCTTCCAGGGAGGGGCGGATGGGAGGGATTCTCAGATCATCATCCATAATTCACCTAGGAGGGGGCATCACCCCGGTCCGGGCAAACCGAAAGCGGTACAGCCGATTCGGCCGCTCCGGGGCCCGTGATCGAATTTCATACCTCCACCGGCTCAGGCGGTGGCGGCGCCGCCTGGTCAACACCAAGAAGCCGCTCCACCGATATGCCGAATTTCTCCGGTTTTGCCACCGTTTGTATGCACCGGTTCCGCCGATCATGGCGCAGATCGAGCCTGTCAGGCGGAAAGATCTCCTGGCCGTCCTTGTCGAAGAGGAGATAAACCTCGGGCAGGATAAGTTTATCCGTATGAATCCCGCTGACAACGCCCACTTCTCCCGACGTTAGGACAATGGGCGTTCCCACGGGATATATACCGAGACGGGTAATAAATCGCTCCACAAACCCGGTGTTGAAGTTGCCCTTGGCGGTGGCGTAGATGTTTGAAAGGGCAGCGTGGGGGGTCACCCGCTTTCTGTAAGCCCGATCGGAGGTCATGGCATCGTAAACGTCGGCAATACTTGAGATCATGCCGAACTCGGAAATGCTGGCCCCCTTCAGCCCGCGGGGGTACCCCGAACCGGAGGTCCTTTCGTGATGCTCAAGGGCGACCCGAATGATATCGATCGTCATGCCGGGAACGTGCTTGAGCAGCTCGACGCTGAATATGGGATGTTTTCTGACCACTTGAAAATCCTCGGGGGGCAGTGCCTTGGGACTGTTGATGATTTCCCGGGGGACCCGGGTTTTTCCCACATCGTGGAAGAGAGCCCCCAAACCCAGGGTTTTCAAATCGCTGCGGGTATAATTGAGCGCCTTGCCCAGGGTAATAGAGAGGAGGGCCACATTGATAGAATGGGTAAAGGTATACTCATCGTAGCTCTTGATGTTTGACAGGGTCAGGAGAATCCCAGGATGGCGGGTCATGTTGTCGATAAGGTCGTCCACAACCTTTTCCGACGGCTCCAAATCGGGGGTTTCGCCTGTCTCAAGTTGGGAATAAAATTCCTGTACGCATTTGACCGCCTGTTGCTGCAGGGCGCTGCAAACCTGTACCTCTTCCCCGTCAAAAATGGAGGGAGAAGCATGGTGCTTTCGGGTGGGAGCCAGATTGTCCGGTGCCGCGGTGACCGGTTCAGCCGTATCGGGAACGACCGGTTCCTCGGCGACGACCGGTTCCTCGACCTCGCTCCCTTTCTCCGTATCAATATAGAGTACGCGAACCGAGAACCCACGGAGTTTGTCGATCTGCTGAGACGACTGGATATGTTTCTTGAAAAAAGGAATTTCCAGCCAGGGCCGGTCCACCTTCTCCACGTACATACCGATCTGGAGATCGTCGATACCGATTTTTCTAATCATGGCAGCGGCAGTTCCTTGAGTACGTCTTCTCCCAGAAGATGCTCCAGGTCTAGGATAACCAGCAGGCGGTTATCCATCTTTGCGACCCCTCGAATATAGAGGGACGGACCGTCTTGCTCCGTTTCTGTGGGCGGCGTGCGAATTGAGCATGACGGGATGCGGATTACCTCCCGCATGGCATCGACGATCAAACCCACGGTTTTCCCTGAATCCTCGACCACCACGATTCTGCTCTCCTTGGTCGGCTGCTTCGGCGAGAGGCTCAGGCGGGTCGTCAGGTCAACAATCGGGATAATCTTTCCCCGCAGGTTGATGACCCCTTTGAGAAAATCCGGTGTTTTGGGGACTGTGGTCAGATCCTGTATGTGGATGATCTCCTGAACGCTGCTGATGTCGACGGCATACTCCTCGACGCCCACCTGGAAGGAGACCATCTGCAGTGTCACCGTGCTGTCTTCCCTCTCCTGGCTATAGACTGTTTCCATTCTTCTTGTCCTCTCCTGTTTCCATTTGAGAAGGCCCGGTTTTCGGCCTCGGCATCAACATGGGGCTTTGCCGGGACCGGAGATAAACCGGACACGACTGGCAGATCCTGCCGGAACCGGCGCAGCAGCCGGGCATGGCATCAATAGCCCAGCAGGGACGGTCTTCCTGGCGAAAGGCCGGACAGACGCTTCGCACCTGGGGTTCACATCGGATTATTTTGTGACAGGGCTCAATGACCAGGAGGCGCCGAATCCCCTCGACGTTTAATCCCTCGTCGTGAATCAGGCGCCATATCTGCCGGATCCACTCTATTTCGAGGGCTGAAAAGAGCCGATGCCGACTCGACGGCCCCCGATAGACCCGGAGAAGCCCCTGCCGCTCATATTCCCGGATCGTCCCCGAGGCGACCCCCGAGAGCTCCGAGGCCACACGTATGGTGAAGAGTGATTGCTTTTCGTCTGTTCGCATCCCTGAAACCCCTGATCTCGATCCCGGTGACTTATTCAAAAATGTGTTTTTCTTCCAGGTAGGTGCGCTCTATGGTCTCTACCAGTTCTTCGATCCGGTCACGGGATAATCCGATGGTTTCGATGGCGTCGCTCTCAGCCAGATCGATCCCCTCGTCAACCTCCCTCGCTCCAATTCCCAATCGCTGACAGATCAGATCGGCCAGATGAACGATGGAAGTGAGCAGAACAATGTATTGGTCCTCATCGCTAACGGCTTGACAGTCGTGATGATAGCGGACGGCCTTTTCCAACTCTTCCGTCAGATTCCATTTCTTGACCACCAGGGCGCCCACCTCAGCGTGATTGAAACCAAAGATCTCCTCTTCCGCCTGCAGCGGCGGCATGCCCTCGTTGTAAGTGTTCTCCATCACCTGGCCGTACTTCTCGCTTTCACTATTGTTCATGATCACCTTGCCCACATCGTGCATGAGGCCACAGACAAAGACGTCATCCGCTTTGGTGAGGCCCGTCTCCTTGGCCAGCACATGACAGGCGATCCCCGTACCCACCGCGTGCTCCCAGAGCATCCGTTCCGTGAGTCCGAATTTGGCATAGACCTCCTTAGTCGACACGGCCACAACAAGACTGCGAATGGCGTTGTATCCCACGACCACCACGGCGGCCTGGAGATTATTGATGGTGCGCAGACAGCCGTAAAATGCCGAATTGGCAATTTTCAGGATCCGTGATGTGAGCGCCTGATCGTCGGCAATGGCCCTGCAGATCTTTTTGGAAGACGTGTTGGGATCGGCCAGCAGTTTCATGACCTTATTCGCTACCGCGGGAACCGCAGGCAGATCGCATGCCTCCATGATCATTTTCTCAATTGTTGTTTCCATTTTTCTCTCCCTGATTCACGATCGTGATAACCCTTAGATTCAGGCCGTTCCTGATCCTACGAATTGATTCCTTCCTGACACTTCGTTGCCCCGGTCTGAAATGCCGCCATGTTCATCCGCAGATCTGAAGTCAGGCGGCTCAAATCGGTGCATGCCTGCAGCGACTCTTAGCCTCCCCGGGTGGTCTGCCGACTCAGCACCGCAATCTCACTGGCATTCTCTGATATCTGAGACGATGCGGCGCTCCCTTCACGGGTATGTGCCTCAACTTTCTCGACCATCTTTTTGACCCGCGCCACCCCCTCGCGGGTCGTGTTGAATGCGTCACTCGACTCTGCTCCTTTAGTGGCTCCCTCTCCGGCCAGTTCCATGGCCTCGCAGAGCACAACCACCGTGTTTCCACTGACTTCCTGTATCTCATGGACCATGGTGTCGATCTCTTTGGTTGCCTTGGAGGTTTTCTCCGACAACTTCTGGACCTCGTCGGCCACCACGGCAAAACCGCGGCCATGCCCGCCGGCGTGAGCCGCTTCAATAGCCGCGTTGAAAGCGAGCATAATGGAATCGATGAGACCGGTAATCTTTAAGGCATCCTGATCAAAGCGCTCCATGGCGATATTCCCGACCTCCCGTCCGCCTTCCAGGTAGGCGCCCACCATGGCACTGCCGTCGGCATAGAAGTTGTCAAAGGCCGCCAGAAGTTTCTCCAGGCTACCGGTCAAAGTCGCGTCCACCACCCCTTCGATTTCCTCCGCCGACTCCCGAAAGACTGCGGCCCATTGTGCCGCCTCGTTCAAAGGCTCTGTCGATCCCGTAAGAGACGCATCGGTGAGAAACTGCTGCACCTGCACCGCGGCAAATTGCATGCGGTACTTCAGATCGAGGCGTTGAAAAGCAGCTGTATCCTCTGGATAGGATGATTTTAGATTCTGAACAAAGCTGAGTGACAGCAGTGAAATGGAAAGGAGTCCAGCGGCCACAAGAATGGCGAGGAGTCCCATCTTATGGACAATCTTGAATCGCATCAGCATAGCTCTTTCTTCCTGGAAATTATTCTTTCCCCCTGGGCCACATCCACAATCTGCTGTGCCAGCCGGCTGAGTGTGACCGTCCGGTCCACAACACCGACCTTGGCGGCCGCCTGAGGCATGCCGTAAACCACGCAGCTCTCTTTGTCCTGTGCCAGTGTTATCCCCTCGTGTCGTTTGACAATCCTCATTCCCTGAGTCCCGTCACACCCCATACCGGTCATGATCACGGCCAGCACCCGTCTCCCATAGATTGCGGATACGGAGCCCATCATGACGTCTACAGAAGGGCAAAAGAGCGAGCCTACCGGCGTCTCACTGAGATGGACGACGCGGCTCCCTTGAGGGCCCGTTGCGGCCACCAGGTGAAGACCCCCGGGGGCCACCAGCACCCGCCCTGGCTCGATGGGATCGCCGTCTTCCGCTTCCTTTACGGAAAGATGGCTCTTACTGTTTAACCGCTCCGCGAAGGTCGCGGTGAAGCCCTTCGGCATATGCTGGACAACGAGGACAGCAGCAGCGAATTCACGGGGCAGCAGGGGAATCACGTCCAGGAGGGCCCGGGGGCCACCTGTGGAGGCACCAATGGCCACCACGTCGATCTCCCCCAAGCCGCGCCGGTCGAGCTTAACCGGCAGGGGACGGAGTATGGCGGAAACGGGGCCCGGCCTGTAGGTGGCGCAGCTTTTCACTTTCTCTATCAGAACCGCCTGGAGTTCGTTGATGCCCGCGAAGATCCCATCAGACCTTTTGGGAATGAAATCAACAGCGCCTAACTCCAGGGCGTTCAGAGTCGCGACCGAACCTTCTTTGGTATGGGAACTGATCATGATAACAGGCAGCGGCGTGTCACGCATGAGGCGCTTCAGCGCCGACAAACCGTCCATGACCGGCATTTCGATATCCAGGGTCACCAGGTCCGGCCGGGTCGTCCGGACCATGGCCACGGCTTCCAGCCCGTTTCTGGCCATCCCCACGACCTTGATCAGCTTATCCGATTCAAGCAGCTTCTTGAAGGTCACCCGGATGAAACTCGAGTCGTCCACGATGAGAACGCGAATCGGATTGTCCTGGGAAAAGGGCTTCATGTAAAGCTCCGTTGGATAGGGGTGGTCAGCCGGATATCAACAAACAACGCTTTTCTCCCCCATCACGCCGCCCACATCGAGTATCATGACTACCTGGCCTTCACCGGTGAGGGTGGCACCGGCAAATTCGCGGTGTCCCTTAAGATAATTGCCCAGGGGTTTAATGACGACTTCCTCCTGCCCGTAGAGATGGTTCACTACGATCCCTTTTTTCTTCTCCGCCACGCCGGCAACAACAACGTACATGTGGTCCCCTTCCCTCCCGGGATCACGGGGGAGCCCCAAGACCTCCTCCAGATGGGTCAGCCCCAGAATATCGTCTCTTAAAATGATAACCTCCTTGTCATCCACCCTTTGGATATCCTCAGAGGTAATGCGCAGAGTTTCAATCACCGATCCCAGGGGGATGGCATAGGTCTCTTTCCCGGCACCCACCATGAGCGCCTGGATAATGGCGACGGTCAAAGGGAGCCGGATCCGAAAACGGGTCCACTCACCGATACTGCTCTCAACATTCACAATGCCGTTAAGCTTGGCAATGTTTGACTTGACCACATCCATACCGACCCCCCGACCGGAGATACTGGTCACTGTTTCAGCGGTACTGAAGCCGGGAGCGAAAATAAGGTTGAGGCTTTCCTGGTCCGAAAGTTTCTCCGCGTCTTCCGCTGACAGAACCCCCTTCTCCACGGCTTTGCATCTCAGTTTCGCAGGGTCAAGGCCTTTGCCGTCGTCAACGATTTCGATGATAATATGATCCCCTTCATAGGAAGCGGATAAGCGGATCACCCCCCTTTCCGGCTTCCCCAGGGGCCCGCGGAAATCCGGAATCTCGATGCCGTGGTCCACACTGTTCCGGATCATGTGCACCAGGGGGTCTCCGATCTCTTCGATGATCGATTTGTCCACTTCTGTTTCTTCGCCCGAGAGTTCCAGATCAATTTCCTTCATCTTCTTGCGAGCCAAATCTCTCACCATTCTGGGAATCTTGCTGAACACCTTGCGCATCGGCTGCATCCGGGTTTTGAGCACTGCCAGCTGCAGATCGGTGGTGAGCAGGCTCAAGTGGAGACTGTTGTCCACCAGCGACTGGATCATATCGTCATCGCCAAAGCGAGCCTGGAGAACCTGATTGGTTTTGATCATCCGGTTCCTGGCCAGGACCAGTTCGCCCACCAGGTTCATCACCGAGTCGAGGCGGGACACGTCCACGCGGATGGTGTGGTCTCGTGCGGCATCGGCGGTAACCTGGTTCCCGTCGGATGCAGTCGATCGATTGGTTTGCGGCTTTTCTACCGCGGCCCTGTCGCCTGCCGGCGCCACAGGCTGCTGATCCATACTTTGTGCCGCGGGCACATCAACGGACGAGGCGGCAGGAGGTGCGCTTTCCAGTGGCTGGGCCGGATCCGGCTTGACAACGGCGTCAGCGGCACCCAGGGGATCCGATCCGGTCGATTTGGGACTTCCTTTCTCACCGACCGTTTCTTTGACATCCTTGGCTTGTGACCCGAGAATTTCATCGATCCGGGCCAACAGGGTCTCTATTTCCCCGCCGTCCTCGGTACCCGATACGATCTCACCCAGAAGCACCTTAAGCATGTCAACGGCGGCAAAAATGACGTCCATGATCTCTGCAGTCAGAGTCAGGGTTTCCTTCCTGAGGAGGTTGAGAAGGCTTTCCCCCTTATGCGCCACGGCCACGATTCTGGGAAAACCGAGGAAATCGGCGGCACCTTTAAGAGAATGTACAGCCCGAAAGACGGTGTTGATCAGCTCCAGGTTGCCGGGATCTCTTTCCAGGTCAACAAACACCCGTTCCAGCTCAGCGAGATTCTCCAGTCCTTCACTGATGAATTCGTCGACAATTTCCTGCATTTCGTTCGGGATCTTCTCTTCACCCATCAAAAGGGCCTCCTTCATCGCCGTCCCAATTGTCGCCTTGATGGGACCGGCGTGCACTCAGTTGGCAAATATCTTCTCCAGCTTCTCTTTGAGAATCTCCGCGGTAAAAGGTTTGACGATATAATTGTTCACTCCGGCCTGGATGGCCTGAAGGATATATTCTTTCTCTGATTCAGCGGTCACCATGAGTACGGGGATACGCCCATACTTGGCATCGGCGCGGATGGTCTTGAGGAGTTCGATCCCGGTCATCTTGGGCATATTCCAGTCGGTGACCACGAAATCTATGGCCTCTTCCTGCATCACGGTCCAGGCATGGTGACCGTTCTCCGCCTCCCGAATGCGCTGGAAACCGAGCTGTTTGAGCAGATTGATCACGATTCTCCGCATGGTTGGAAAATCGTCGACCACGAGCACATTAACTGAAGTATTCATAAACATTCTCCCCGTCTACTTTTCTGAAGAGACTTTCGCCTCATTCAAACAGACCCGGATGCAATCCGAGAGTTCCTCTCCGGAGACCGGCTTAACAAGATAACCGGAAACGCCGGCACCGGCCGCCGCCTGACGCGCTTCTTCATCGGCCTCGGTGGTCAGCATGATGACCGGGAGCGCCGTATACCGGACGTCGTCCCGGATGTGGTGAACCAGCTCCACCCCATCCATTTTGGGCATATTAAGATCAGTCATTACGAGGTCTACGGGAGAGACGGCGAGCATCTCCAGTGCTTCGATCCCGTCACAGGCGCAAAGGACTTCAAACCCCGAAGATCTCAGAATGAAGCTGATAAACTTTCTCGTAATGGTGTCATCGTCGACAATGAGAATTCTTTCCGTCATGGTGTGTCCTCTGCGTTTACTCTTTCCGATAGACAAGACCCCGCCCGGCGCTTTCCGGTTTGAAGGCCCGTGTCAGGTTATGAAGCGTCTCTGAAAGACTGACAATAAGATAGCCTGAAGGACCGAGCACATCGTAAAGGGATTGGAGCACCCTCGTCTTGGTCTCTCCGTCAAAATATATGAGCACATTCTTGCAAAAGACCACATCCACCTCGAAGAGTGTCTGCAGACGGTGACTGTCCACGAGATTCAAGTTGGCGAACCGGACTTTCGATTTAATAGAGTCGCGGAGACGCCAATTGCTTCCCTCGGGGGAGAAGTATTTGTCCAGCAAAGCCTTAGGTACCTTTCGCAAGGTGTTCTCCCCGTAAACACCCCGCCGGGCGCTCTGGATAACACTCTGGTTGATATCGCTTGCAATAATCTCCGTTTCGAATCCCGCCAGCTGGTTTCCCATTTCCGATAGGAGAATCGCGATGCTGTAAGGCTCCGCCCCGATGGAGCAGGCGGCACTCCATATCCTGATCCTTCGATCCCCCTCCCGCTCCTTCCGCTCCATAATGGAAGGGAGCAGCACGTCCCTGAGGGATTCAAAGTGGTCATTTTCCCGAAAGAAATAGGTTTCATTGGTGCTGACACAGTCGATCATCCGTTCGATTTCCTTTTCTCCCGCCGGTTCATAGCGAAGGAAGAGATAGTATTCTTCAAAGGTCCTGCAATCGAGCGCCTTCAAGCGGTTGGCCAGGCGATTCTCAATCAGATATTCTTTACCCGGCTCGATAGAAATCCCTGAGCGCTCCCGCACCATTCCGCGCAGGGCATCAAAGGACTGGGGATCAATTCTGACTTTTTCACCGAGCAGCTCTTGAACCAGCAAGGCGCTTTCCTTTTTTATTCTCCCCTGGTCTCTCAGGGGGCTTCCTCGTCAAGCCTTTGAAAGGCGGCCTGCAGATCAGGATTGGGATCGCAGCACATCGCCCCCAGGAGCGCCTCTGACCGGGGATCACCGATTTCCATGAGCGCCCGCACCAGCGCAATTTTCAAGGGGATATAGTCCGTCTCCTGAAGGACGGTCATCATGGCCTCAACGGCCTCGGCGTCACCGATCCGGCCTAAGGCTTCCGCGGCTTTATAGGCAACCCGCCTGCTGGAGTCGCGAAGGGCTGTTATCAAGCCCTGCACAACTCTTTCCGTTCCCTTGTCCCTTAGAACAGCCACGGCGGCGAGACGGACTTTCTCATGCTCGTCATTGAGACAGTGGAGCAAAGGGTCCACCATTCTTTCGCACCCCAGAAGGCCCAACGACTGGACGACCTGTGTCCTGATCTGGTGTTGTTCATGATTCAGCGCGGCGATCAGGTGATCGCAGGCTTCCCGGTCTCCCAGCCGTCCAATCCCGCTGATGGCCGTCTCCTTGATTCGGGGATCGGGGTAAAAGAGAAATTCCCGCAGTTTTTCCTTCACCAGGCCCCCGCCCATCTCCACGAGAGTGTTCAATATCGATTCCCGGACATCGGGGTATGGTTCGGAATCGAGGGTTTGAAAGAGGGCCAGAATCGTGCTGTCTTCTTCGAAGTGCCGAAGACCTGCCGAGGCTTCCCGCCGGACATGGCCGCTGGGATCACCCAGTGCCTGGATCAGCACTTCATGGGCCCGGGAGCCGCCGATCTGACCGAGGGACCAGACAACAGTACGACGGATCGACTCAGAGGCACCGGTCAGAAAGCTCACCATCACCGGAACAGCCGCCTCTTCTTTTAACCTTCCGAGAACGCGGCACAGGCTTTCTGCCCCCTCCTCCCGAATATCGTTTAGGGGATCACTCAAAGCGGAGAGGAAGGCGACCAGGGGGATCATGACCTCGGGAATGACGG
>CAYUBU010000379.1:0-10381 GCA_964443105.1 uncultured Nitrospirota bacterium | reverse complement strand
ACGATCCCGGCGAAAGACTCGGCTGTCAGGCTGGCTCCCCCCACCAGGGCCCCGTCAATGTCAGAGCGGGCCATGAGATCTTTGGTATTTTCCGGCTTCACGCTGCCGCCGTAGAGGATGCGGGTGGTTGCGGCAACCTCGGCATGGAAGACTTCCGACAGGAGGTGACGGAGGTGGGCATGGACCTCGTTGGCCTGTTCCGGCGTCGCCGTCTTTCCCGTACCGATCGCCCAGATCGGCTCATAGGCGATCACGATCCGATCCATCTGCTCATCACTGCAGCCCTTTAGCCCCTCTTTCAGCTGGCGCCCGACCACCTCCATGGTCCGCTCTTCCTCCCGGGCTTCCAGTGTCTCGCCCAGGCAGAGAATACAGGACATGCCGGCCTCGAGCACGGCGTGGACCTTCCGGTTGACGGTCTGGTCCGTCTCCTGAAAATACTCCCGCCGTTCCGAATGGCCGGCGATCACGTAGCGGCACCCCACGTCTTTGAGCATGGCTGCCGATACTTCCCCTGTATAGGCCCCTTCCTTCGCGTAATGGAGGTTCTGTGCCCCAAGCAGCAGGCGAGTCCCCCCGAGAATCTGGTTGACGGGGCTCAAGGCGGTGAAGGGCGGAGCCACCACAATCTCCACTGCGTCGATACCGTGGAGGCGGGTTTTCAATCCTTCCACGAGGTTGACCGCCTCGGGAACGGTCTTGTGCATCTTCCAGTTTCCGGCAATAATCATTTTTCGCATTGTTGGCTCCTCCTGACCATGGGGAAATGGTTTCTCATGGGGCAATGGGCTATCGGTTCTATATTTTCTTGTCGGTGAGTCCCTCGATGCCGGGCAGGTTCTTCCCTTCCAGCAGTTTCAGCGACGCCCCGCCGCCGGTGGAGATAAAGGTCATGTTGTCCGCTTCCCCCGCCCGGTTGACGGCATCCGCGGTGTCGCCGCCGCCCACCACGGTGGTGGCATAACAGGCGGCCACCGAACGGGCCATGGCCGTGGTACCCCGGCTGAAGGCATCGATTTCATACATCCCCATCGGCCCGTTCCAGACAATCGTTTTCGCCCCCTCCAGAGCGAGCTGGAAGAGCCTGCTGGTGGCCGGACCGATGTCCAGGCCATACCAGCCGGCGGGAATTTCCTGGGTTGTCACAATCAAGGTGTTGGCCTTGGCATCGACCCTGTCGGCCACCACCACATCCACGGGGAGATAAAATTTCACCCCCCTTGCCCGGGCATGCTGGAGCATCTCCTTCGCGAAATTGATCATGTCTTCTTCCACAATGGAATTGCCCACCTCCTGGTTCTTCGCCTTGAGGAAGGTAAACATCATACCGCCGCCGATGATGATCTTGTCGACCCGGTCGATAAGGTTCTTGATCACCCCCAGTTTACCCGACACCTTGGATCCCCCCAGAATGGCCACAAAGGGGCGGACCGGATTGGTGATGATGCGTTCAAAATATTCGATTTCCCGCTTCATGAGAAATCCAGAGACCGCCACAGGGACGTGGCGGGTGATCCCGTAGGTCGACGCGTGCGCCCGGTGGGCGGTCCCGAATGCGTTGTTCACGTAGACGTCGATCCCCTGAGCCAGTTCCCGGGCAAAAAGATCGTCGTTGGCCTCTTCCCCGGGATGGAAGCGGAGGTTTTCCAGAAGGAGGACATCGCCGTCGTTCAGCTTGTCCATGAGGGCCCGGGTCTCGGGACCGAGGGAGTCGGGGGCAAAGAGTACCTTTTTGTTCAACAGCCTTTCCAGCCTCTTGGCCACGAAACGCAGGGAAAACTGGGGATCGGCCGCGCCTTTGGGGCGGCCGAAATGGGAGGCCAGGATGACCTTGGCCCCGTGATCGATGGCGTAGTTAATGGAAGGGAGAGTGGCCCGAATACGCCGATCGTCGGTAATGTTCTTGTCGCCGTCAATGGGAACATTAAAATCGACGCGCATGAATACGCGCCTTCCCGCCAGTTCAACGTCGTCCAGGGTCATCTTTCGCATGTCTACCTCGGCCAGTTTGAATTGTGCTCTTTAGGGTTGGGGAAAAACGCGGTCACTATATAATCGCACTTTCCTAAAGTCAAGGATACAACAGAACCGGGCCGGGGGCAAAGAAAACGTGCCTCACCCTGTCGAAGGATCCCCCGTCAAACCTGGCATGTCCCTGCCGATCCTGGTCCGGGTCTCAAGGCGGCGCTCCATGGACACCACGGCGTCGCCAATCAGCTTACACCGGGGATACTCGAGGAGATACTTCTTCCCCAGGGCGATCCCCTCCCGGTCCTTTCCTTCCTTCTCCGCGAGAAGGACCAGGGCTATCTTGCAGGCAGGAACGGCGTAATGGCCCTCCGCCAGCGCGAGCCTGATCTCCTCGATCCCTTCTTCCCGCTCGTCGCGAACCAGGGGGAGAAACCAGAGATACCGGGTCTTAACGCTCCGGTAGTACCGGTATACCCCCAGGGCAAAATGGACGTCTTTGATGCCGGGATCGCTTCTCTTGGCGGCCTTGAAGTGAGACAGGGCCCTGAGCCCCTGGGCAAAGGCCTTGAAATAGCGGCCATGCTCCAGATCAAAGAGCCCCTGGGCACCCAGGGTTCCCCCCAGCACGAAGTGCTCCCAGGGGGTGAGATCGTCCCGGCCGTCCAGCGCCTCGATTCGACTGCGGTTTCTGATCACTTCGGCACCGAATTCCCTTTCCAGCAGGGCTTTGGGCGCCTCTTTTTCCAGGAATTGCGCCAGGATGAGAATCAGGCGGCCCATACCCGGCAGGAGCCGGTCCGGATGTTCCTTCTCCATCCCATCAAAAACAGCCCTGGCCTCGCCGTAACGCCGCTGCATCACCAGCTCTTCCGCTTCCAGGATCGCCCGATCGGTCTCAGGGGAAACATATTTCAATGGAAAAGCCTGCCCGCCGTCAGCGGGGGCCGTCTGAAACAGCAAAAGAGAGAGGGTCAGCACCGGGGTGAGCCACCGCTGAAAACCCCATAAAAAGACGACGACTTTATCCACATATTGTAGATAAGATGTGTATAAACACAAGATATAGGATGGGTTGGGGAGAAAAAGAACTGTCTTATTAACCCCTTGCACCGGAGCGGCAGTTATCCACATATAGTATGCTTAATGTTGGGAAGCCCATATATTGTGTCGGAGCCCGGGCCGGCAGGTCTTTTTCAAAAGCCCAGGTCCACGATGTTCCCGACGATCTGGTTTCCATTGATCTCGAGGAAGCCGAAGGTCAGTGAAGCGCCGAACTGACGCTTGCCCGCGGTACCGGGATTGAAAAAAAGAATGCCATTGACCCGCTGATTAAAAGGATGATGGGTATGGCCGAAGACCACCACGTCGGGACGGACTTGAAAAAGCCTTTCCCGGATCTCCGGGTGAGGCTGCTCCGGTCGGCCGACCCGGTGGGTGACCAGAATCTTCCGCTCCTCCGCATCCACCACCCGGTAGGCCGGGAGGGACTGGAAAGACGGATGGCCATCCATATTCCCCCGGACGGCCATCACGGGAGCGATTTCTCCGAGCTTTGTGAGGAGGTGATCCTTGCCGATATCGCCGGCATGAATAATGAGGTCGACGCCCCTTAGCTGCTCCACAAGAGCGGGGAGGAGATTGTCGTGGGTGTCGGAGATGACCCCAATATTCACCATGGTCATGTTCCCGAGATTAGTGACCGAAGACGGCGCCCACGCCGATCCCAATGTGCACATCGGGGCGCTCCCCGGGGGTCCAGAGGCGATCGTAGAGCCGGAGGAGAACGGGATAGGGATAGTCGATCTCTCCCAGTTGCCGCTGCTCCATCCCCCTGAACTCGCCGACCACGGTAATCCCTTTTCCCGGCGCATACCGGGCCGGTTCGGCAAAACCGGGATGGAGGAGCAAGAAACGCCCCCGTGTGCCGTCCATGGCCTCAGGACGATTCCGGTAGTTCAGAGGGGTCTCAATAATCTCCACGTAGGTCCCCTTCCGGGTATTCCGGGTTTCATGGATGTATCCGCCCCAGGCGACGACGGTACCCCGGTAACGGGGGGCATTTTTCCGGACCGCGGTATAGGTCGCACTCCGGTCGACCCGCATCAGGTAAGGGCCCGGGATGGCCGGTGCACAGCCAACGGCGAAAACCAGGAGGCAAAGAAAGCCGGTCCATTTTATCATCAGAACACCACCTCCAAGACCTCTTCTGTCGATGCTACCTGTGCCATCTTTAAATGTCAATCCCCGGGGATCGCGGCACATTCAGAATTCCCATCCCCGAATCATGGGATCGCTCAGCGGTCGTCTTTTATACGGAACAGCCGTGCCCGCGCCTCGGCCACGACTTCACCGGTTGTTGCCTCTGCCCGGGACTCGGCAATGATGATCCGGCGTTCCACACGGACCAGTCGACCGACAACACCCACCTCAACCCCCGTCGTGAGTGGTGCGGGGAAGCGAACAGTAATTTCTCCCGTCACCGCCGGCAGGCCGAGTTCGAAGGCCAGCTTGACCATGGCCTCATCCAGAAGGAGAGAGAGGACCCCGCCGTGCACCCGGCCGGCATATCCCTGATAGACTTGGGAAAAGGTATGGACGGCTTCAATGGTCCTCTCCTTCTCATTGACGGTGAAGACCACCTGCAGCCCCCGGGGGTTGGCTTCGCCACAGACAAAACAGTTGTCGTCGGACCGCAGCATCATGATTTTCCCTTGGGTTTGACTCTTTTCGGCGGCCCGTTGCGGCGAGCGCGCTGAGTATAGGCTAGCCCGGATATTGCATGAGTGATCGTCGTGAGAGGCCGTAGAAGCAACACAGGCAAGGCGCAAAGAATTTTCTGGCTGAAGACATATTGAAATATTCCGAAATCAGGAAATTCTCTGCAACGCCGCATGTAGCAGCTTATCCGGCCTCGCAATAGATTATTCATGCAATATCCGGGCTAGGTTATCATCTTGACAAGCCCGGTTCAACGTAATATAAAACGTTCTCAATTGCGCAGAAACTCTAAAGGATATCTTGCTTATGGAAACTCAGGGCCTTCCCTTCGCCTCCCTCGACCTGCCGGAACCGGTGGCGAAGGGGATCGAGGCTGTCGGATTTAGCCACTGCACCCCGATTCAGGAAAAAATGTTCCCCCTGGCCCTGGAAGGGAAAGACGTGGCAGCCCAAGCCCAGACAGGCACCGGCAAAACCGCGGCCTTCCTGATCACCCTCTTCTCCCGGCTTCTCCGGTCGCCCCGACAGAAAAATACCCCCCTCTCGCCCCGGGCTTTCATCGTCGCCCCGACCCGGGAGCTGACCGTTCAGATCTACGAAGAAGCGAAGCAGTTGGGTCAGTTTACCGATTTCTCCATCCAGGCAGTTTACGGCGGTATCGATTACCAGAAACAGAGGGAACGGCTGAAGCTGGGCGTGGATGTGCTGATCGGTACTCCGGGGAGGCTGATCGACTATTACAAGCAGCGGGCGTACAACCTGAAAGGGGTGGAGATCCTGATCGTGGACGAAGCGGACCGGATGTTTGATATGGGTTTCATCAAAGACCTGCGCTACATGCTCCGCCGCCTTCCCAACTACACCAAGCGCCAGTCCATGCTTTTCTCAGCCACCCTCTCCTACCGGGTCATGGAGCTGGGATACGAGCACATGAACGCCCCCGTCAAGATCTCGGCCTCGCCGGAAAAGATCACCGCAAGCCACATCGATCAGATCCTCTACCATGTGGGCAAAGACGAGAAACTGAGCTTTCTTCTGGGGCTCCTCAAACAAGAGGGGTGCGACCGGACGCTCATCTTCGTCAACACCAAGGCCGTCGCCATGAACCTGCTCCGGCGCCTCAATGCCAACGGGTACAAGACCGAGGCGATCACCGGCGACATTCCCCAACCCAAACGCCTGAAGATCTTAAACTCTTTCAAAGACGGTCATCTGCCGATCATGGTGGCCACGGACGTCGCCTCCCGGGGGCTCCACATTGAAGGGGTCACCCATGTGATCAACTACGACCTCCCCCAGGATGCCGAAGATTACGTGCACCGCATCGGGAGAACGGCCCGGGCCGGCGCCTCGGGTAAAGCGATCAGCCTGGCCTGCGAGGAATACGTCTTTTCCCTGGAAGAAATCGAAGCCTATACGGGGAGTCCCATCGTGTCGGCACAGCCCGACGAAGACATCTTTGTGAAAGAGATTAAATCGGCGTCGTCCCACAAACGCCGCCCCAGCCATTCTCATCGAAAACACGGCAAGCCGTCCCGGCCGCCGGCGAGACGACGAAGATAAAAGAAGTGTGCCGGGCAGGCCAGCCTTGCATCCGCTGCCTTCACACCGCTCTCCCCTTGGACCGCTTCCCCGCTGCCAGAATTTTCTTTCTCAGACGGATCGATTGGGGCGTCACTTCAATCAGTTCATCTTCCCGTATAAACTCAAGACATTCCTCCAGACTCATGTTCTTGACAGGAACAAGGTGAAGGGCCTCATCGGAGCCGGAGGCCCGGACATTGGTCAGCTTCTTCTCCTTGGTAATGTTGACGTCGAGATCGTTGCCCCTGGAGTTCTCCCCCACAATCATCCCTTCGTAGACCGGCCGGTTCTCCCGGACAAAGAGGGTGCCCCGGGGCTGCAGATGGAAAAGAGCATAGGTGGTGGTCTTGCCCGCTCTGTCCGATACGAGAGCGCCGGTCTGACGCTTGGTCATGGGACCGTGCCAGGGGGCATAGCCGTCAAAAATGTGATTGAGCAGCCCCGTGCCCCGGGTGTCCGTGAGGAACTGGGAGCGGAAACCGATGAGTCCCCGGGAGGGGATTCGAAACTCGAGACGCACCCGGCCATGGCCGTTGTTCTGCATTTTCTGCATGATCCCTTTTCGGGTTCCCAGCTGCTGGGTCACCACGCCGACAAACTCTTCGGGCACGTCGATGACAAGAATTTCCATCGGCTCATGGAGGGCCCCTTCCACCTCCCGGGTGATGATTTCGGGCATTGAAACGGAAAGTTCGTACCCCTCCCGGCGGATCATCTCGATGAGAATGGCGAGCTGCAGCTCGCCGCGGCCCATCACCTTGAAGGAGCCGGCGACACTGAAATCGACGGCGATGGACACATTGTAGAGGAGCTCCTTGTCCAGTCGCTCCTGGAGCTTTCGGGAAGTCACGTGGGCCCCCTCCCGGCCGGCGAAAGGCGACGTATTCACGGAAAAAACCATGGAGAGTGTCGGTTCGTCTACTTTGATCCTGGGGAGGGGGACAGGTTTTTCGGCATCGGCAATGGTGTCGCCGATGCTGATCCCCTCCATCCCCGCTACGGAAACGATGTCCCCCACCGAGGCCGTCCTGGTCTCTTTCCGCTCCAGTCCCTGAAAGGAGAAGAGGGAGACCACTTTGGCCCTCGACGCCTCGCCCCGACTGTTCACCACTGCCACGGCATCACCGGTGCGGATCGTCCCCGCGAAGATGCGGCCGATGGCCAGCCGTCCCAGGTAGTCGCTGTATTCAATGTTGGTCACGAGGAGCTGGAGGTCCTTCTCGTTTTCGCCCTGGGGCGCAGGAATAGTGTTGAGGATGAGGTCGAAGAGGGGGAGCAGGGTTGGTCCTTCCTCATCCAGATCGAGGGTGGCCGTTCCCTTCTTGGCGTTGGTGTAGACCACGGGGAACTCCAGCTGCTCCTCTGTGGCGTCCAGGTCGATGAAGAGGTCGTAGACCTCGTTTAAGACCTCGGGGATCCGCGCGTCGGCCCGGTCGATCTTGTTGATGACGAGAATGGGGCGGAGCCTCAGTTCGAGGGCCTTCTGAAGAACAAACCGGGTCTGGGGCAGCGGACCTTCAGAGGCGTCCACCAGCAGGAGTACACCGTCCACCATCTTCATGGTCCGCTCCACTTCGCCCCCGAAGTCGGCATGACCCGGCGTGTCGACGATATTGATCTTGACCCCCTGGTATTCAACGGCGGTGTTCTTGGCCATGATGGTGATTCCCTTTTCCTGCTCCAGGTCGATGTTGTCCATGACCCGTTCCTGTACGACCTCATTCTCACGGTAAATGCCCGCCTGCCGCAGCATGCCGTCTACCAGGGTTGTCTTGCCGTGATCCACGTGGGCGATAATGGCAATATTTCTCAGATCATTCCGTTCCATAAGATTCCTTTGATAAAATGGGACTTGATTGCTTTGCCGCCTCGCCCCGATGGCCTTCGGACAAAAGAGATCATTTTAAACGATCTTTGCCCCCAATTACCATCAAAATCTTTTTCCCCTGTCTCGCCCCTGGACCGGGGGTCGGCCGCGGAAGGCCTGGAAAAAAGGGCTGCGCTGTGATACAAAGGGACCTTCTCCACCGGGCTTCCTCGGGGCGTTAATGGATCACTGGGGCGTTTGAGATCCTGACCGCTATCACACCCGAAACAACCCATGGATGATCATGATACACGTCAACAACCTGAGCAAATCTTACGGCAGCCAGCGTCTTTTCGACGGCATCAGCTTCAGCATCGGGGCGGGAGAGCGGGTCGGGCTCGTCGGCCGCAACGGACACGGCAAGACGACGCTCTTCGGGATAATCCTGGGCCACGAAGCGCCGGACACCGGGGAAATCCGGAGGCCCCGGGGCTACAGCATCGGCCACCTCTCCCAGCACCTCCGGTTCACCGAAAAGACCGTACTTAACGAAGCGACCCTGGACCTGCCGTCCAGTGAAGACGGCACCGACCTGACATACAAGGCGGAAGCCGTCCTCATGGGGCTTGGGTTCGGGGCGCAGGACCTGGGGCGATCGCCGCTGGAGATGTCCGGCGGGTATCAGATCCGGCTGAACCTGGCCAAACTGCTCGTTTCCGAACCTGACATGCTGCTTCTGGACGAGCCGACCAACTACCTCGACATCCTCTCCATCCGATGGCTCATCCGTTTCCTGCAGAACTGGAAGGGAGAACTCATCCTCATCACCCACGACAGGAACTTCATGGACCAGGTGACCACCCACACCCTGGGCATTCATCGCTGCCAGGTTCGCAAGATATCGGGACCGACCTGGAAGCTCTACGAACAGCTGGCCCTTGAAGAGGAGGTACAGGAGAAAACACGGATTCGGGACGACAAGAAACGAAAGGAGACGGAACAATTTATCAACCGTTTCAGAGCGCAGGCCACCCGGGCCCGGGCGGTACAGTCCCGTATCAAAGCGCTGGAACGGCAGACCGGCCTGGAGAAAATCAGAGAGGAGAAGAATCTGGCCTTTCGGTTCACCGCCGCCCCCTTTCACGGCAAGCGGCTTCTGGAAGCCAAGAACCTCGGCTTCTCCTTCGATGGGCCAGGGCCTCCCCTCATCCATGACCTGACCCTCTCCGTAGCCAAAGGGGACCGGATTGCCATTATCGGCCAGAACGGAAAAGGGAAGTCGACCCTCCTCAACCTCCTGGCCGGCGAGTTACAACCCCGGAGCGGCAGCCTCACATCCAGCGAGAACCTGCGGCTCGCCTATTTCGGACAGACCAACATCGACCGGCTCGATCCTGAAAAGACGGTGGAAACGGAGATCCTTGCCGCCCTCCCCGAATTCAGCCGGAAGCGGGCTCGCAGTATCTGCGGCGCCATGATGTTTGAAGACGACAAAGCCCTCAAGAAGATCCAGGTCCTCTCCGGCGGTGAGCGAAGCCGTGTCTTGATCGGAAAGCTGCTCGGCAGTCCGGCGAATCTGCTTCTCCTCGACGAACCATCCAACCATCTCGACATGGAGTCCACCGATTCTCTCGTCGAAGCCATGGAAGCCTTCGACGGCGCCATCGTCATTGTGACCCACAGCGAATTGGTGCTCAAGGCCGTGGCGTCCCGGCTGGTCGTTTTTGACGGCGGCCGGATTCAGCTCTTCAGCGGCTCCTACCAGGATTTTCTCGATCAGGTCGGATGGGAGAACGAATCGCTGCCGGCCCAAGGTGACCGCCGGCGCCAGGAGGAAAACGGCGTGACCCGGAACAGAAAGGACCTCCGTCGGCAGCGGGCCGCTCTGGTCACCCGCCGGGCCAAGGCGCTCGGTTCGCTTCAGGCGCAGATCACAGAGACGGAAGAGACCATCATGGCCCTGGAAGGGAAGATGGAGACGGACAACGAAGCCCTGGCTGACGCTGCCCTCAAAGGCGACGGCCCGCGGATCCAGGCACTCTCCAAGTCCCTTCACGACGCCAGGCTGCAGGTGGAAACCCTCTTTGAAACCCTGACCAACCTGACGGAAGAGCACAACAGGCGGGACCGTGACTTCGCCGAACAGTTCGATTCCCTCAATTAGTTTCCATCCGGAAACGCCCCTTTTGCGAAATCTCTGCGTCGATCTGCGGAATTACTTGTGCGACGTACTCGAGTACGTCTCCGCGTAATTCCTTGATCTCCTTGACCTTTCACAAAATTGGCAGTTTCCGAATTGGA
>CAYUBU010000378.1:0-2769 GCA_964443105.1 uncultured Nitrospirota bacterium | reverse complement strand
GCATGCGCACCCTGACCATCGTTCTCGGCACCTTCCTGCTCGCCGTGCTCAACTCCCTTGCCCGCGCGGAGAAACCCAACATCCTGCTCATCCACATCGACGATCTCGGGTGGAAGGATGTCGGCTTCATGGGCAGTGATTTCTATGAGACGCCGCACCTCGACAAGCTGGCCGCTGGCGGGATGATCTTCAGCGATGCTTACGCCAGGTGGGATAAACGAGTGGCTAAGGGGGAACGCTCTAAGCATTCAAATAGGAGGGAGATAGAGTCAGCAAAAGTCAAGAGCAGATTTGATCCCTTTTACTCTTCTGGACAGCATTCTTCTAAGTGTTTTTCCAATCCTTGTGAATAATCTTCAAGCTTGGCTTTGGCCTTTTCGAGTTCTTCGATAATTTCGGAGCGTTCAAATTCTCTGGCCTCAACTTTGACCAACATCATCCCAAATGATTCGGCTAATTCTACCAGCAAACTTGGATACCTGCCTTTTTTTGCAAACTCAAATAATCTATCAGCATCTGATTTTTCATATTTACCGGACGCAATGTTCTTACATGCAGAATTAAGCATCTCGAATAAATCAAGATAATAACGTTCAAGCTCCATTTTCTTTTCCCTGCATATCAATGAGTCCAAGAAGAAAGCAGCAAAAAAGGGGTCTGACCTCTTTTTCTCACTTCCCTATTTTCTAAATCCTCTTTGCCTTGTGCCTTGCACCCTATGCCTTGCGCCTTCACTAAATATTATCTTGGTCCGACCCCATTTTCTAAACGCAAAAAAACAAGAACGTCCCTCTCTTTCGCGATATCAATCTGCTGGTTTGGTCCGACAACCGATTACAGCATACCCGCGTCGCTCCGACCAGGTAGCCGTAATGCCCTGGATTGGGTGGCCGGTTTACACCGGAATACGCATTCTCGAGGAGAAAAAGAAACTTTAAATATTAAGGGTGTCCCTTTTTAACATACAGATATCAACAGGAAGGTTCACAAGAAGCTCTTCGTTGGTGGGATATTTTTCGATAAACTTCAGAAGTGATTCCATGGCTTCCGCGGGCTTCATTCCTGCCAGCATCCTTCTCATATTTGAAATGCGCCGGGTTTCCTCCTCGCCGTAAAGCCGCTCCTCCTTCCGGGTGCCGCTCGCGCTGATGTTGATAGCTGGAAAGATGTGGGCTTCCGCAAGGGAACGCTCCAGAATGATCTCGCTGTTTCCGGTCCCTTTAAACTCTTCGAAGATCAATTGATCCATTCGAGAGCCGGTATCCACAAGAGCCGTGGCGATGATGGTGATGGAGCCGCCTCCCTCGATATTACGTGCCAGCCCGAAGAAACGACGGGGAATCTCCAAGGCACCGGCCCCCAAACCACCCGAAAGGGTTTGTCTTGATCCTGAGCCTTTGTGGTTGAAGACTCTCCCCATACGGGTGAGGCTGTCCACCAGGACAACCACATCACGACCGCACTCCAGATCAACACGGACATGTGCGAGCGTCATTTCGGTAAGCTCCAGATGCTCGTGCAGCTCCTGATCGCTACTGCTGGCAAAGATCTCCGCCTCCACGGCACGACGAAAGTAGGTAACTTCTTCAGGTCGTTCATTAATCAGCAGAACGATGATCCGGGTCTTGGGATCGTCCGCATGGATCGCCTTTGTTATCTCCTCCAAAAGCCGTGTCTTTCCCGCCTTGGACGGGGAGACTATCAATCCCCGTGTCCCTTTACCCATGGGCGCCACAAGATCAACAATCCTCATGCTCGTTTCACCAGAAGCTGCCAAATGGAATCGTTCGCAAGGGTCTATTGCGGTCAAAGTTTTATAGGGCTTTCTGGCATGAAAGGCATCTGGTGTGAGGCCGGATATGGATTCCACCGAGGAGAGCACCGGTCCGGAACGGGCTTTCCTCACAGGACCTGTGATAGTGGAGCCCCCTACAAGACGATATTTTTGAATAAGCTCGGCCGGTACCGTGACGTCACCGGACCGTCTGCGAAAGGAAAACAATGGGTCGCGTAATACACCGCCATGTTTTCCCGTAAACTTCAGCACACCGCTCACTGTGTCGGCCATGGCAACTATTTTTCCCCCTGAAGGTCTATCCGCCCCTTCAATGCGTCAACCTTCCTGCTGGCAGGCTGCTGTTTAACCGCATGTTCAACTTTAAGCGCATCGCTTCGCGATAATTCATCGCTGGCTGCCACCAATTTTACCGGCAGACGAGACCTTGTATACTTTGCGCCTTTTCCGGCATTATGTTGTGCAATTCGAGCCTCCAAATCCTTTGAAATCCCGCAATACAAAGAATCGTCCGCACATCTTAACAAATAAACTCTCCAGGCCATTGTTGTTTTGCCTCGTGCCTCGATATCAATCCTACGGCTGCACTGTCTGTGTATATGTTTTTCGATCAATTCTATATACGGGCATATCTCTGCCAATCGGCTTACTGAGTCTTGAGTGGGAGAAACAAAACCCAGGTTTTTCGAGGAGCCTAATACTTGCAGCATTGTCAGGATGGACACACGCGAGGATGTCGTCCAAATCCGACACCCCATAAGTTCTGATTTACAGAGAACCGTCTAATCATTTAGACGGTTGCGGCTCGTTTGAGCAGTTCCTTCCTGATTTCCACCATTGCCAATGTGTCTTGAGCGCAGTATTCAAGCAGGTCGTTCTTGATCTTTTCTTTCTCATCAGGTGGTGTAGCCGGGTCGATCATGCGCAGGTATTGCAGTGATGCCATCTGCCCTTCCTGAATCTCCTTATCGTCG
>CAYUBU010000377.1:0-17108 GCA_964443105.1 uncultured Nitrospirota bacterium | reverse complement strand
CCTCAGGCCTCCAAAGTCATCAAGATGTAGTTCTTGAACAGACGCTATGAACCGAAGAGCTCCATGGGAAACCATGGAGCTCTTTTTGTGCCCATCCTGGGACCAACGCTCCAGCACGGATATCCCAGGGCAATGGGTGCCAGCCAGGCCTGCATGGCACCCCGCTCCCGAACGCAACCGTATTTCCCGAATAGGGGCACCAACTCAGGACACCCCGGGGACGCTCCGGTGCCTTGCACCGGGTGACGCTCAAGCTTCTGGCATTTTGATGGCTTTATTCCTGTAGCTGATATTTGCCCCTACGCGGGTGACGATATTCCGCGGACTTCTGAGGCATCGTTTTAGCACATTTCCCCAAGTATAGGTTTTGCGGAATATCCACCAGTATCCTTGCTGCAGTTCTTCCGCGGACATCTTTCGTGGCTGAAACACGACTTCACCGGTATGGTACTTTGACCAGTCCCTGTCCGTGATCCTCCCCTCTCTGTCCAATTCGGTATAGAGTTCTGTACCTGGAAAGGGCGTCACTATGTGGAACTGTGCCGCGTCTACGTTATTCTCCATGACAAAATCAAAGGTCCTTTGAAATACCGATGGATCGTCTTCGTCCAAGCCGAAGATGAAACTTCCGATCACATTGATGCCCGCCCCGTGTATACGTTTGATGGCTTCTTTGTATCCATTCGGAGAGTTCCATGACTTGCTCATCTTTTTCAGGTTACTCTCGGAAAGCGTCTCAAATCCGATAAAAGCATATCTGCCTCCGCTTTGATAATAGAGGCGGAGCAGCTCTTTGTCCCTGGCAAAATTGATGGTGGTCTGTCCGCCCCATGTCCGGTTTAAGGGGATCAGAGACCGGAACAGCTCCTTTGCATAAGCCGGTTTACCGGTGATGTTGTCGTCAACAAAGAAGAACTCCTTGGTGTCAAAACGCTTAATTTCTTCAATTACTTCTCCGACAGGCCTCGTCCTGAATTGGTTGCCGAAAAAAGCGGTGACCGCGCAGTACGTGCAGTTGAATGGACATCCCCGGGTGGCCTGCAGGGTAAAGAACGATGAATAGATGCTCCTGTCCAGCAGGTCTCTGCGAGACACGGCCATCCCCTTCATGTCAATGAGACTCTCTGCCCGGTAACGAGGCTTCAGCTCCCCCTTTTCAAAATCACTGAGAAGTCCCTCCCACAGGCTCTCGGCTTCCCCCATCACGACACTGTCGGCATGTTCGAGTCCTTCGTCGGGCAGTGCCGAAACGTGTATGCCGCCCATCACCACAGGAATGCCTTTCTTTCGGTATCCATCGGCTATTTCATAGGCGCTCGGTATTTCAGATGTAAACGCCGTAATACCCACGAGATCAACTTTCTTATTAAAATCAACAGGGGTCATCCTTGCGTCGAATATTTCGATTTTCCAGTCCGGCGGAGTCAGTGCGGCAATCGCAGGCAGGCTGAGTCTGACGAAACCAGCCTTCCCGCTTTTAGATACCTTCCCCCAATAGCCTCGTTCGCTGCGGGGATGTATCAACAATAGTTTCTTCAATGAAACGATCTCCTTTGGTCAGATCAGGTGATCATGGGGCTGCTTTGAGTGCAGCACCCTGGAGAAGGCCCTCCTCCAGGTGACACACCAAGGCAGTCCAGACTACCCTAATTCTTTCTCCCTGTAAACTGACCTGGTCCGGCCGCCCCGGACCACACCGTAGTGGACCTCGCAGTGCGGGAGCCTTGCCGACTGAGCCCGGCAGGGCTGCGTCTGATAGTAGAAGGCTCGGGAGCTTTCCCTGATGATTTGTTTCGAGGGTGGAGTGCAAGACGTCTCTTTTGCTCATTCCTTCGGCTTCGCCATGGACGAGTACGCCGTGCAGATACCTCGAATGGATGCGCGTAGGAGAGTAGTAGCCAAATTCACAGTCGTTCCCAGCGGCAAGATTAATATGTATATCTCGTCAAGAGCTAGCTTTTGCAGCCGGCGAAAATATCCAACCTTGGATTATAGATGTCCGTCTTGACACCGATTAAACCGAGCACCGAGTGAAAAATATTGTCATGAGAATATTCATCGGCGCTGTGTTCTTTCAGGCAGACTTTATCAATTCCAGCACTATCTGAAAATTCATCTGATATCCACAGGAGAAATGGAATATGCTTTTGCTCGTCCGGCGCGATAAAGTAAGGCAGACCATGGAGATAGATCCCCTTTTCACCCAGTGATTGTCCATGATCGGACACATAGATCATGGCTGTATTCAATTGATCTGAATTCTTTTTCAATAATTGGATCACCTGACTTAAGAAATAGTCCGCATACTCCACAGCAAGGCTGTGGATCTTGAAATAGAAGAGGACAAATATCAACAATGATGTGAGCGTAAAGAGGCCCGCATAAAGGATGGTCAATCGAAACAGGAGTGTGTGTTTAAACATGGGGATCTTCCTTAAGGACATAGCCGACTCCCCGGACCGTGTGAATCAGCTTTTGACCGAACCCCTTGTCTATCTTTTCCCACAAATGGCAGATCCGGGCTTCCATGACATTCGTTTGCGGACTGAAGTTGTAGTCCCAGACGTGTTCCATGATCATGGTCTTGGACACAACCCGGCCGGCATTGCGCATCAGGTATTCAAGAAGGGAAAACTCAAGAGGTTTAAGATCTATCTCCCTATCCGCTCGGATCACCTTGCGGTTGTGTAGGTCCATGGACAAGTCGGCGACCGTCAGGCTGGAGGGCTCCGTCACGCTGCTGGCCCGTCGGATGAGAGCCTGGCATCGGGCAACCAGTTCAGCAAATGCAAAGGGCTTGACTAAATAATCATCACCGCCTGACGCAAGACCTGACACCCGTTCATCGACTGTACTCTTCGCACTTAATATGAGTACAGGGACGTTGTTCTTGTTGTCCCGGATTTTTCTGATGAGTGTGAGGCCGTCAAGGCGGGGCAACATCAGATCAATGATTGCCAGGTCGTACGGCTCATTTAATGCCAAATGCAGGCCTTCTTCGCCGTCCTCAGCATGATCGACGGCATAGCCCTCTTCCTTCAGCCCATTATTAACGAATAGAGCTATCTTTTTATCATCGTTTTTGTCCATCTATATTGGTTTCGTGTTCACCGTGGTCCTCCTAGCCATCGTCAAATCGGTCCGCGAGGAAGAAGATTAGCGCAGATCCCATGCCCTCCATCCGCGCCTGAAGGTCGCAATTGTCGGCAGGGGCGCCCGGCCACGCGGGCTTGCGGTGTCAGTTCATTAAACCCCTGGCCCGAATCCGCTTCGCCTGTCGCTCCGAGACTTTCATCAGCAACGCGGCCTCCTGCAGTCTCAAATCCCCTGAAACCAACTCGCGTACCACCCATGCCCTGTGAATTTCTTTGCGGCTCAAAATAATATTCCCTTCCATAAAGGTCTCCTCCTTGGAAGGGACATTTTAGCATTGCAGATAATGGGGACATTTTCCCTTTGCTAACACATGACATCTTTTTTTGTTTGACCAAAATGTTTTTTTGTTTTACTATACAATGCGCTGGCCGTTCTGACTGGCATATTCCCCAGTAGTGCATCAGGGTTGTTACTGCGTATAATTCCCTACCGAGTAGCGCTATGGGCGCTCCTCAGGCGGAGTTTTCTTGCGGGAAGCGCCGGTGAGCGTGTCATTCTTGGAGCCCTGTCTGCCTTTTAGGGCAGCGCAAACCCTTGACAAATATACGAAATGGAAGCCCCAGAAGTAAATCTTTAAGGAGCCGTCGGTATGATCCATGCCATCCAAAGAGTCCTGATCGCGAATCGAGGCGTACCCGCAGTCCGGATTATCCATACCTGCCGGGACAGAAGAATCCCGACCACAGCCGTCTACAGCACGCCGGACCGCCTGGCACACCATGTCCTGATGGCCGACAGGGCCGTGCATATCGGAGAAGCGCCGCCAGTGGAATCGTACCTCAACATGGATAATATTATCCGGGCCGCCTTTGAAACGGGCTCCGACGCCATACATCCGGGATGGGGTTTTTTGGCCGAGAACCACCTCTTCGCCCAAATGGTCACAGACTCGGGGCTCACCTGGATCGGTCCGCCATCGAGCGTGATCAAGATGATGGGCGACAAGATTGAAGCCAAGAAGATCGCCCAGGCAGCCCGTGTGCCCTGCATTCCGGGAATCAGCCAAGTGAACGAAATCAGCACGATCAGAGAGTGGATCAAGAAGGAGAAGGTGGCCTATCCCATCATGATCAAGGCGGCCGCCGGAGGCGGGGGCAAGGGAATGGCAAGAGTCATGGGCGATCAGGAGCTGTCTCAGGCCTTCTCCCAGGTCCGCTCCGAGGCCATGAAGGCCTTCGGCGATGATCAGGTTCTGGTGGAGAAATATGTTGAGCACGGCAGACATATTGAAGTGCAGATCGTCGCCGACAGGCACGGCAATGTGGTCCATCTCTTTGAGAGAGAGTGCACCATTCAAAGACGGCACCAGAAAGTCATCGAAGAGGCGCCGTCGCCCGCACTGGATGCAGACCTCCGTGAAGAGATCTGCACCACGGCGATCCGGCTGATGCGGGAAATCGGATACCAGTCGGCGGGGACTGTAGAGTTCATCTTCGATTCGGCCACCCGGAAATTCTACTTCCTGGAAGTCAACACGAGGCTCCAGGTGGAGCACGGCGTGACGGAACTGATCACCGGACTGGACATCGTGGGAATCATGCTGGACGTGGCCATGGGGAGAGAACTCGCCTTCACCCAGGCCCAGATTCACCCGAACCGGTGGGCCATGGAGGTCCGCCTCAATGCGGAAGATCCCAAGACCTTCAATCCCTCCTTCGGCACAATTACCCGGCTTCAGCTCCCCCAGGGCCCTGCCGTTCGCGTATCCTCCGGCGTCTACGAAGGCGCCGACATCCCGCCCTACTACGATTCTCTGTTCATGCTGCTCATGTCTGCCGGTGCCGACAGGAACGATGCCATCCGGGTCATGGATCGCGCTATCAGCCGCACCCTCCGCATCGAAGGTGTCAAAACCCTTGAGCCGCTCCTCTTGAGTATCATCCGACACCCGGCGTTCCAGGCGGGAGATTTCTCCATACAGTTTATTGAAGAGCATATGGATGAGCTGATCTCCATGTTCCGGGAAGAAAACAGCGAAGATGAAGCGTTAAAAATTGCGAAATATGTGGCCGAGATTTCGGCACTCGGCCCCCAGTCTTGGATGTGAGGAAAGCCATGGGTGAATTTGTCTTTGTGCAGCCGGGAACCGCTCCGGCGGAGATTGTAAAAAAAGTGCGCGCCCTGAAAGGGATTGCCCTCACGTCAACGGGCATGCGTGATGCGGCCCAGTCGGACTACAAGAACCGGCACCGCATCCACGATCTGGCCACTCTGGCTCCCTATTACAACAAAATGGGGCTTTTCAGTGCCGAATGTCACGGCGGGGCACGATGGCACGTGGGGATCATGAACCGGAGAGAGACGCCTTTCGAGGAGATCAATATTCTAAGAGAGCGGATGCCCAACGTCCTGCTGCAGACGCTGATACGGGAGACGAACCTGTGGGGGTACAGGCCCTACCCGCGAAATATCATTGAATACGCGGTGGAACGGGTGGACATCGATGTATGGCGTTGTTTTTCCTTTCTCAATGATATACGTAATATGCGGACCGTCGCCGAAGTCGTGATGAATCGGGGCAGACTCTTTCAACCGGCCATCTCTTTTACCCAGGCCGACTGGACCACCAACGACTACTATCTCAAGGTGACCGAAGAAATTGTCGACCTTTGCGGCGGCACCGATGAGATCATCCTCTGCATCAAGGACATGGCCGGCGTCGGCAGTCCCAAGCGGATCCACAGTCTGGTGGACGCCATCAAGCAGAAATACCCGGAACTGACCCTCCAGTACCACCGCCATTCCACCGATGGACTGGCGTTGCCGGCTCTCCTGGCTGCGGCTCAGGCGGGCGCCAAGATCCTGGATGTGCAGGAAGACTCGCTGACCCGGTTTTACGGCCAGCCCCCCATACTCAGCGTTCAAGCCTATCTTGAGGAGGCGGGCATTCCGGTCTACATCAACAGGCATGCCGCAGAAGAAGCGGTGCAGAAAGTGCGGGACTGGATCGGTCACTATGAATGGGCCGAATCACCTTTCAAGGGATATGATCATACCGTCACACTGCACCGGATGCCCGGCGGCGCCTTTCCCAGTTCCTTTGAGCAGGCGGACCAGGGTGGATTCCTCCATCTCATGCCTGCCATATTGAAGGTCATGTCGCTCTATAACCGCATCATCAAATACTTCGATGTGACCCCCGGTTCTCAGATCACATGGGTCACCTGCAGCGGGATCGTTAACAGCTACGCCAAGGAGCGGGGTGACGCCGGCGTCAGGCAGGTGGTCGGGCTGCTGACCAAGTTCGTGGAAGAAAAGTCCCAGGACCTGGAATCCATGGAGAAGAACGAACAGGAGGGGCTGCTCCAGCTCTTTCGGAATGCTCCGGGAGATTTCAAGAACCTCCTCCTCGGCGTCTACGGCAAACTCCCCGTGGGATGGCCGGCGGAATGGGTCTATCAGAGCGCTTTCGGTGATGAATGGAAAGTGAAGCTCAGGGAACGGAAGGAGCTCTCCCCTCTCGACACCCTTGTGGAGAATGACCTTGAAGCACTCCGGAAAGAGCTCGCCGAAAGCATGGGGGAAGAACCGACGGAGGAAGCGTTTATCCTCTATCTCATGCATCCCAAGGACGCGGTGGACCTCATCGGCTTTCGGAAAAAATTCGGCGATGCCCCCCTGGTCCTCCCTACCGACGTCTGGCGGGAAGGACTGAAAAAGCCGGGCGACAAGGTCGACTTTGTGTTGTGGGAAAAGCCATACTCCATCGAACTCATTTCTGTAGGAGATGAGCATGACGGTCTGGTTCATGTGGTCATGCGGGTCAACAACAAGACCCGGGTTTACGCCGTCGAGACCCCCAGGGCGAAAAAGATTGAAATCAGAATGGCCAAGACCGCCGGTGAGATCGGTGCCCCCATCCAAGGCAACCTCTGGCGGATCGGCAACCTGGAAAGAGGCTCCCTCAAAACAGGCGATATCGTCCACAAGGGAGAAGAGATTGCAAACCTGGAAGCGATGAAAATGGAGAATGCCATCACCGCCCCCTTCGATGGCCAGATTGTGGAAATCTGCGTCAAACTCAATGATGTGGTTCAGGAAAAACAGCTCCTCTTTGTCTTGAAACAACGTTAAGGCCGCCGGCCTGAACTCCCCCACCATCGCCCCGGAGCGACGCCGTAATAACAAACCAGGGCCGCTCCACCCGAGACAAGCGCGGAAACGCTATTCTTGTGCTATACTCGTGCCAAGGGGGCGCAGGAGGGTGTGAGACCATGGCGCAGCGAGAAACCGTGGCAAGAAAAATCCAACCCCCGCAAGAACGATGGCGGAACCCCGAGACGCTCAAAGATCTCATGTCCCGCTGGGTACGTCCCGACCGGATACCGAGACGTATCAGAACCATCAGGGACACGTCGGACTTTTTCCGGGTCGAATACAACGACATTCTCCTTTTGCGGGACCGGGCCTATCTGATCGGGAACACGGAGAAAGAAGGCCGCTTCGGTCTCGACGATGAGCCGAAATTCTGGGTTCGCCGGGCCATCGACCTGTCAGACGGCTCGGTCAAGATCATCAAGATGGTCTTTCGGGAGAAATTCCAGGTTCGGGTCGGCGCCATAACCTTCAACTGCGTTCGCAGCCCGAGAAAAGAGGCCCGTATACTGGAGGCCGTCCGTGGGCATCCCCGATTTATGCAGGGCTTCGCGGTTCAGGACGAAGCGGGAAACACAATCCGGATTATCGACTACATCCGGGGTAAAAGGCTTTTCGACAGGATTCCGGCAACGGGCACCAACCATGCCGACTACTTCGCCAATCATTTTCCCGCCATTCTGGACGAATTCATTGACCTTACGGCGGCCATTCTGTTTCTCCATGACCGCCGCGAAAAGCACGGCGATATCCGGTCGGACCACCTGATTCATGACCGTGAGACGGGCCGGTATCGCTGGATCGATTTCGACTACAACTATCTGCACAGGGAAAATTTCTTCGCCTACGATCTCTTCGGCCTGGGGAACATCCTGGCCTACATCACGGGACGAGGCGACATCTCTGTCCGGGACCTGCCGAAGGATTCACCGGTCCTGGATCATCTGACTTCCGGTGATTTCAACATTATTTTTAACAACAGGATCGTCAATCTGAAGAAGGTCTATCCCTACATCCCCGAGTCTCTCAATAACGTCCTGCTCCATTTCTCTCTAGGGACCAACGTCTTCTATGACAACACGGCGCAATTTCTGTCCGACTTGGAGGAGGTGAAACATGAATTCCGGTGAACAGACTTTTGAGAACAAACAGCAATCCCCGGCAAAAAAAGAGAGGGCGGCCCCCGATCTTCTTGCCGATCGACACATTCTTGTGGCGGTCGACGACACGGAGAGTTCAAAGCGGGCGGTACTCTACGTCGCCGACTTCCTCGGGGAAGCCCCGGGGTTCACGGTGACATTGTTGAGTCTGGTCCCCATTCCCGAGCCTGACCATTTCCAATCGGAAGGGGAGCGCCGGGCTTGGATCGACACCCATCACCAGAAGATGGAAAAACTCCTGCACCGGTATCGACAGATTCTGATTCAGGGGGGATTTGCTGAAGAGAAGGTGGCCGTCACAGTGGAGACCACCGAGAGTCTCTCCATAGCCGAAGCCATTATCGAAGCGCAGGAACGGGTCGGCTCATGCACCGTCGTGGTCGGCCGTCACGGGATCTCCAAACAGGAGGAATTTCTGTTCGGCAGTACCAGCAGCAAGCTCCTTCACATGCCCAAGAACTGCTCCCTGTGGATCGTTGAATAGCGGCGATCCAGACAGGGGGCTGGGGAGGGGGACTTGGCCGCTTCTGGAAAGTGTCCGGGAACATTTGCAGCGGTGGCTTCAGGCAGACGCGGGAGCCCCTCGAAAATCAAAGAATAAGAATTGCCCCGGTCCAGAATATCCGGTAGGGTTGTCTCATCATGACCACAGCTAAAATCTATCTTCTGACCCTCCTGGCTTTTATCGGGGGGTGCCAGTCTCTGGAGACACGACCCTCCGGCGACACCCACTTCGAGGAGACGTCCCGTAAGATCGAGGCGTTGCGGAGAGAAGCCGCATCCGGAGCCTCAGCAGAGGGCAATATCCGGATCGTGGTCAACAAGCTGAGCACCGGGAATTCGGACTACACCCGCCTGGAGACCCTCTTCCAGTATACAGACCGTCATGTCTCCGTGGGGAACCGGCCTGGGAGCCGTGGGCCCTCGGGACTGGTGGTCGGGGTAGCCACGGATCGGTTCCGGGGAGAGCTCAATCTGGTCAAGGGGCGGATTAAGACTTCGGAGGATTCCACCCTTTTCATTGTCGTCTCCGACGGGACAACGGGGTTTATCAACATCGGGGAGGAAATCGTGGTCCCCCGGTTCTTTTACGCCGGACGCTATTACCGGGCTGTTGACTATACCTTCCGGCAGGCCGGCCGATCGCTGGAGGTGACGCCTCACCTGCTCCCTTCGGGAGCCATCCAAATCGTGTTGACTCCGGTTTTTTCGAAATTTCTCAGCTCCGGCGGTGACATGGCCTTGACGGAACTAACCACCTCCGTCATTGCCCGGCCGGGCCAGACCATCGTAATCGGCGGGGCCAGCGGTTCCAGTCAGGATGTGGGGACCGCCCTTTTCAGCTACAACAAGGAGAGTGAAGCGGGCCAAACGCTGATTACGGTCACGCCATTCATCCAATAAAGACGAGCACCCTGGCCCACAGGAACCTGGGATAGAAAAAGGGCAAACCCCGGTAGAAGAATGGGCGAAGGAAGCTTTTTCCGGGGAAGGGTTGTGGAACTGAAGGGCACCGAAACTTGCCCGATGATATGGCCGTTACCCGGGCTGCAGTTCCAGTTCATCGTCAATTTGAATGCAGTCGACCACGCTCTGAGCCGCCGGGCACTTCTCGATATAATTCTCAAAACCCCATCGGGCATCGGCCTCCTGGTCTGCAGGTACCTTCAGGAAATAGCGAACCCGGATCTGGGTGATTTTCAGAATACCGCTGACTTCCCGGATGTGCCCCTCCACCTCGGCCCGAAACCGGTCGGTATGGGTTCGAATTTTCTTTGTGGCCAGCACGCTGGCCATAGTCCCCATCATTCAGGCCGCAACGGCGCCGACGATATGATCCAGGGTGGCGGCATGTTCCTCCACGGGATCGACGCCATAAAATTTCTGAATACCACCGTGGATCCCGTAATAGACCGGTTCTGCAAATCCCTCGATCATCGCCTTTCGAATCGGCCCTTTTTCCCGGGTGATCGTGATCCGTGATGTGTGGACGATTTCTCCCATGTGCTTCTCCTATGACGTTATCGTAGGCGCCCCCTGTCCCATACTCGCAAGCCGGGGTGGCGGGGTCCTTTTCTTACGGGTTAACGTTCTATTTGTCAAAGAGGTACGAGTACTTGACCGCCATGACGTCGGTCCCTTCGGCCAGACGCTGGGCCACAGTTTCGGCGGTGGCGTCGCTCACCACGCCCACATCACGACCCAGGTAGTGTTTCAGAGTCCCTTCGCTTTCCGAATAGGACCACACCACCGCAAAAGCCGATCCCACCTCGGGACGGCCAGCAAATTCGGAAACCGTGGAAATCAGGACTTTGAGTTTGGGAATATCCTTGTCAGTGAGGTTGAAAAGACTGGCCGAGTTGAAAAGCTCCTTCAGCTGGAACGCGAGCTTGGCACCCACCGGATCGGCCCCCTCGTGCTCCACGGCCACCGCCGTGGTCCGTCCCGAAACAGGCTTTGGCGCGTCCTGAATGGCTTTTCGGACCGGGTCTTCTCCGGTAGCGGGAACGGTAAGGAAAATCAGAAGGATAAAAGCGGAAAGAATGGGGCGAAACATGATGATGCCTCCTCTTCGGGATTTGTGTCGACGGGACAGCCCGGCGCCAAACCACAGCTGAACCGCCAGGACCATGCCATGGCTGTAATCCGCTCCTGCAGGCATTTGAAAACTTATTATCAAATGGCGCACTTGTCAATCATAACATGTCATCTTCCGCGCTGCCTCAGGCAAGAGATAAGGGTGCCAGGCAGGCCTGCCTGGCACCGCCCTGCCCAACCGGTTGCCGGGATTCTGGTGTTACGATAGAATCTTAAAACGCCGGCAAGTGACAAGGGCGTGCCGCGGGCTCCCGGTTTAACGCCCCATAGGGCGCTTTTGGGCGGCGAAATCCCTGCTTTATAATAATGTTCCCAAGCAAAGGCACCGATCATGCCGAGAGATATCCCTGTGGGAAACCGAAACTGCCTGATCTGCTTTGATAGCGACTACCGGATTCGGGATCTTTATTACCCACACGTGGGTCAGGAAAATCACGTGGGCGGTGAGATCTGTCGCTTTGGCGTCTGGGTGGAAAACGAGTTTTCCTGGGTGGGACCGGACTGGGAGCGCGATCTGGCCTACCTGCCTGAAACCCTGGTCACCGAGGTAACGCTTTTCAACAAACGTCTCGGGCTCCGTCTCGTCTGCCGTGACGCCGTCGACTTTCATGAAGACGTCTATGTCCGGGAAATCGCAGTGGAGAACCTGCAGCCCCGGCCCAGGGAGGTGCGTCTCTTCTTCGGGCTGGTGCTCAATATCTCGGGCAACGATGTGGGCGACACCGCCAGCTTTGACCCGGAGACCGGCGGCATTGTGCACTACAAGGGCGCCCGTTATTTCCTGGCCAACGGCATGAACGTCGATTCGGGCACAGTGGCCCAGTTTGCCACCGGCAAGAAGAAACTGCAGGGGAAGGAAGGCACGTTCCGGGATGCGGAGGACGGCCAGCTGTCAGGCAACGCCATCGCCCAGGGTTCCGTTGACTCGGTCCTCTCCCTGAGCCTTTCCCTGGAGGCCCTCGGGCGGGGCAAAGGGTACTATTGGATTTCCATGGGAAAGAACAAAGACGAGACACTCCGTCTCAACGGTCTCGTACGGCAAAAGGGGCCTGAAACGCTGATTCGAAGAACGGCAGATTACTGGCGCATCTGGATACGCAAAGAGACGCCGCCTCTCGATATTTTTTCCGAACAAGTCCAGGCGCTTTACCGAAGAAGCCTTCTGGTCCTTTCGACACAAATCGATGGTGACGGCGGCATTCTGGCCGCCAACGACAGCGACGTGATCCAATTCAACCTGGATACCTACTCCTACATCTGGCCAAGAGACGGCGCTCTCGTGGCCCACGGCCTCGATCTGGCCGGCTACCCCGTTCCGGCGGAAGGATTCTACCGGTTTGTCGCCCGGGTCATGGGAAGGGAAGGCTATCTGCTCCACAAGTACAACCCTGACGGCACCCCGGCATCGTCGTGGCATCCGTGGATCGAGAACGGGAAACCCCAGCTCCCCATCCAGGAAGATGAGACCGCTTTGGTGATCTGGGCACTCTGGCACCACTTTGTTATCTATCGGGATCTCGAATTTATCAAACCTCTCTACAGACCGCTGATCATAAAGGCAGCCGAATTCCTTGCTGCCTACCGAGACGAAGTGACGGGGCTCCCCGCCCCTTCTTACGATCTCTGGGAGGAGCGACGGGGCATCCTGAGCTTTACCACCGGTGCCGTTTTCGGGGGACTGACGGCAGCCGCCCTCTTCTCCACAGTCTTTGGGGAAACGGAGGCGGCCGACCGATATCGAAAGGCGGCTGCCGAAATTCGAGATGCCGCGTCTGCCCATCTCTGGCGAAGTGAGCTGAACCGTTTCTGCCGCATGCTCACCCCCAAAAGTGCCGGAGGCTTCCATGTGGACGGAACCCGGGATGCCAGTTTGTGGGGGCTCTTCGCCTTCGGTCTCTATCGTGCCGACGACCCCCGCATCGTGTCCACCATGACCGACTTGAAAGAGACGCTCTGGGTCAAAACCGAGGTAGGCGGCCTGGCACGATACGAAGGTGATTATTACCACCGGGTGAGCAAAGAGGTTCCAGGGAATCCCTGGTTTATCTGCTCTCTCTGGTACGCGGACTACCTCATTGAGACGGCCCGGAGCGAAGGGGACATGGATCAGGCGATTAAGGTCATCAACTGGGTCGCCGCGCACGCGCTCCCGTCAGGCGTCCTGGCCGAACAGGTCCATCCTTATACGGGAGTCCCCCTTTCCGTCTCTCCCCTCACCTGGAGTCACGCCACCTTCGTGACGACAATCCAGCGCATGATTCGCCATCTCGGCAAGATGAAGAGCTGCCCCACCTGCCATCTTCCGGCAGACAGCCAGCTGAGACGGGAGGACTGGCTCGAAACACTGTATGCCGAAGCCTGCGAGGGGATTCACGGCATGTGCCGTCTCTAGCCCGGATATTGCATGAGTGATCGTCATGAGAGGTCTTAGAAGCGCCGTGGATGACAGGCAGGCCTGCCTGTCACCCTTATTCTGGCTGAAGACATATTGACATATTTCGAAGTCAAGAAATTCTCTGTAACGCCGCATGTGGCGGCTTATCCGTCTTCGCAAAATGCTACACCGTGACAAGTCCGGCCTCGTAATAGATTTACTCATGCAATCTCCGGGCTCGCCCGGAGATGCGTGAACGGTCGAAGAGTTGCGTAAAGCGCTGCATGGAGACTTACGCTGTAAAAGAAAGATGGGAGGCTTTCAATGGGGGGGTTATCAAAGATGGGGTTCCGCCTTTGGGCTGCTTCCATCAGCAGCAGCGCGATGCCGCTGACCCCATGGCGGTGGTTGCTATCTGCCTGAGCTGGCTTCGGGACTATCCGCCTCGGCCTCTTTGGGCTCGGGAGAGAACATGAGGAAGAAGGAACGGAGAAGGGTCATTTCCGTCACCACCACGTCGACCACGGCATCGTTGACCTGCCTCTCGGGATTGGCATCCTTCGAAGGTTGTGCCGTCTCGCTGGTGTTGTTATTGGCACTGTGGAGCAGAATCTCAAGGTTGTTTGCGTGGCACGGAGGGGCGGTCAGCGCAACGGTGATAAAGCCCGCCAAGAGATAGAGACCCAACATTTTCATCTATCTTCCCTCCGTTGGTTCAAATCACAGAAGCTCAGTATACACAGTTACGAGGAAGAAGGCAAGAATTCTCTTTCCTGAATTATCTTTCCTGCGCGGGGACAACCGGAGGTTGGCCATGAGAGGGCGGCTTTATCCGATACCATCAAGCCCGGGTTACCGGCGCGTCCTCCTCAATCAGGCCATCGCGCAAGCGAATGATCCGCCGGGCACAGGCTGCGATGTATTCTTCATGGGTCACCACCACGATGGTGTTCCCCTGATCGTGGAGGGTCTTCATGATAGCCATGATTTCCTCGCCCGTCTTGCTGTCCAGGTTTCCCGTCGGTTCGTCAGCCAAGATCAGGGAAGGGCGATTCACCAGCGCCCGGGCGATGGCCACACGCTGGCGCTGTCCGCCGGAGAGCTCATTGGGCTTGTGTTTCATCCTGTCCGCGAGGCCCACCTGCGCCAACGCTTCCCGGGCCAGGTCCCGTCTTCGGGAAGCCGGCAAGCCGCTATAAATGAGAGGCAGTTCCACATTGTGGAGCGCCGTTGCCCGGGGCAGGAGATTGAAGGTCTGGAAGACAAATCCGATGCTGCGGTTGCGGATCTCCGAGAGCTGGCTGTCATTCAAACCGCCCACATCCTGGCTGTTCAGAGAATAGGATCCTTTCGTCGGCAGGTCGAGACACCCGATAATGTTCATCAGGGTCGACTTTCCCGAGCCTGAAGGCCCCATGACGGCAATGTACTCATTCCTTTCGACGGAAAGATCAATGCCCCGCAGCGCGGGCACCATGATGTCGCCCATCTGATAGGCTTTCTCGATACCCACCATCCGGATGAGAGCCTTTTGGTAACCCTTGTCTGCCATCACCGCCAAGACTGCCGCTCCATGATTCTATTCATACCGCAGGGCATCGATGACATTGCGGTTGGCCGCCCGAACAGCAGGATAGAGGCCTGCCACCACGCCAATGGCGGCACAGATGACAAAACTCAAGCCGATCCATTGCCACGGCAGAATGAGCCCCTCCCCCGTTCTCACCTGGTTGAATAACGCACCGCCGATGATTCCGATCAGCCCCCCCAGAAGGCCAAGAATGATGGCCTCAATCAGAAACTGGAGCAGCACGTGAATCTTTTTAGCCCCCAGAGCCCGCCGCACGCCGATCTCACGAATCCTTTCGGTGACCGATACGAGCATGACGTTCGCAATGCCGATCCCTCCCACCACCAGAGAAACGAGGGCAATGAGGATGATGAAATTGGCGATCTCCTTGTTCGTCTCCTGGATGGTCGCCAGAAAGAGATCCTGCCGCCGCACTCTGAAATCATTGTCCGCATCGGCACGAAGGCGATGATTGCGCCGCAGGATCGTCTCCATGTCAAAGAGAGCCTCATCGTAATCGGAGGCCGAGCGCATCTGGGCCAGGATGGAGGAGAGGTAATCGACCCCGAAGAGACGCTCCTGGGCCGTGGTCAAGGGGATAAACACCTGGTCGTCGGGATTCCGCCAGCTCTCCCCTTTGGCCCCGAGAAGCCCGATGACCGTAAAGCGCCTCGATTTGATCGTCACCACCTCCCCCACAGGGGAGGCGTCCCCAAACAACTTCTCGTGAACCGTGGCCCCCAGGATGCAGACCCGGGCCCTCTGGCTCAGCTCATCTTGCGTAAAGAACCGCCCCGCCACCGGCCGCTCGTTGTTGACCCCTTCATAGGCCGGCGTGGTGCCGGTGATCCGGGTCGACCAGCTCTGATCCTTGAATTCCGCCACGCCGGGAGCCGAGTAGGTAGGCACCGCCTCGTTAATCACTGCGGAAGCCGAGGTCAGCTCTTTGGCGTCGGACCATTTCAGGTTGACCACGTTCTCAGCGGTTCGCACACCCCGCATGCGGGAAAAACCGGGACGGACGAGGAGCACATTGGACCCCAGCGATTCAAGCCTGGCCTTCACCCTCTTCTGGGTAATTTCCCCCAGGACCACCACGTGCAGAACCGCACCGATCCCCACAGCAATACCGATCAGCGTCAGGATCGATCGCAGCGGATTGGCCTTGAGGCTTTGCAGCGCAATAAAGAGATTTTCTGTGATCACCATATATGGGCTCTCCGACGGACTCGGCCTTTACGGCGTCCCTTTCTGCTTCTTGGGTGCCCCGAAGCTGCGGCTGCTCTTGATCCGGTTTTCAAGGCGCTCGTTTTCTTCCTTCAATCGTGACGTCATGGGGATGCCAAGCCGGCTTCCTTCCGCCAGTCCCGAAATGATTTCCGTCTCCTTGAAATTCGATTGTCCAATCTCAACACGGCGCGGCACGAACTGGTCGCCCTGCTTCAAGAGAACCGATCGGACGTTGGGCGCCGCCCCGGGCTCGGAGGCCGGCTGCACGGCCACGGTCGGTGCAAGCAGGACATGGTCCCGGGAAACAACGGTGATCCGTATCTCACCGTTCATCCCGGATTGGAGCTTGCCCGCCTTGTTTTCCACTTCCACGATCACGTTGAAAAGGGTCACATTCTGCTCGATTTTGGCTTCCGGCGCGATGCGGACGATCTTCCCCTCAAAGCGAAGATCCGGATAGGCTTCCGCCACAACCTGGGCGGACTGGCCCACCTTCACCTTGCCGATGTCCACCTCGTCAATCCCCGCTTCAATATGAACGGAACGCATGTCGGCGATATCGGCAATCGGCGTCCCGCCGCTCACATTGGTCACGCCGGAAGCGATGATTTGTCCCTTTTCCACATTCTTCTTCAGGATAACCCCGTCCAAAGGGGCCCGAATGACCGACTCGGCCAGACGCTCCCGGGCGCGATCCAGCGTGGTCGTCGCCTGCACCCGCTTGCCTTTGGCCACAGCCAGCCGCAGTTCACTCTGGTCCAGCTCCTCCCGGGATACCAGCTTCTGTTTGAAAAGCTGCTTGCGGCGCTCGAAATTCCGTGCCGCCTGCTTCAGCTCAGCCCTGGCTATATCGAGATCGGCCTGCGCCTGCGCGACGGCTGTCTGTTCATCCTTTTGATCGAGTTTCGCAATCAGATCCCCCTGC
>CAYUBU010000376.1:0-11820 GCA_964443105.1 uncultured Nitrospirota bacterium | reverse complement strand
GACAAGAACATCTACGATCTCAGCCCCGAAGAACTGGCCGGGGTTCCATCGGTCCCGTCGTCTCTGGACAAGGCGCTCGACGCCCTGGAAGAGGATCATGAATACCTGCTCAAAGGCGATGTCTTTACCCAGGATGTGATCGACACCTGGATTTCCTACAAGCGGCAGAATGAGGTCGACGCACTGAGGCTGCGCCCCCATCCTTACGAGTTCTTCCTCTACTACGATATTTAATCTTCCACCCGGCGGCCCCGCTTTCGGGGCCGCCGGACGCCTAAATCCCTCGCTCACAAGCCGGAATGCTCAAGAACCAATCCGACGGCTATCACCAACGCCGTCTGGATTGGAGGAACGGGACATTTGGACGCCCGATCCTGGCGCTTAACCCGGATATTGCATGAGTAAATCTACTACGGTGCCGGATAAGCTGCCACATGCGGCGTTGCAGAGAATTTCCTGACTTCGAAATATTTCAATATGTCTTCAGCCAGAATAAGGGTGCCAGGCAGGCCTGCCTGGCACCCATTGCCTGTGTTGCTTCTACGGCGCCTCATGACGATCACTCATGCAATATCCGGGTTAATTATTTTTCCAGTGTGACGATGGAAAAAACCAATGAAAAGCGGCACGTTGCAGATGCCTTTCCGGTAATGAAAGTCGAAAGCGCCGTTGACCCCCTTTACAATCCACAAAATGGTGGTATATTCGTTCAGTCGTTTAGGGATGGGACTTGTATGTTGCCTATAACTGGAAAAGGAGGAGAAAATGAATAATGGGTTAAAATTGTTTTCCCTGGTATTGTCACTGTTTCTGATGCTTGGGTTCATTGGCTGCCAGAAAGCGGAACAAGCGGCTCAAAAAGCCGGGGAAATGGCCAAGGAAACCGCAGAGTCGGCCAAGGAGACCGGTGCCTCCCTAAAAGAGGGTGCCGGAGAGATTGCGGAAAAGGCCGGGGAAATGGCCGGCGAAATGAAAGAAGCGGCCTCTGAAACCGCCGGCGAGATCGCCCAGAAGACTGGGGAGATGGCTGGAGAAGTCAAAGAGGCGGTGACCGACACGGCCAAAGAGAACGCACACGACGCCGGTGAAGCCGTTGAAGGTCATGTCATGACAAAGACCAAGGAAATTACCGGCGCCGCCGAGGATAAGGCCGCGGCCGAAATGGAAAAAGCGAATGAGGCCGTGGAAAAAGCGCTTCCCAAAGTGCCCTAGTCACCCCAAATGAACCAGGAGCAGCGCCGAACGCTTCAGGGGGCTTCTTTCGAAGCCCCCTGTTTATTTAGAAACAGCCCCCCCACCTCCACAGAAAACCCAAAAATAATCATTTTTGACCTTGACAAACGACAGCATCCGTATATAATGCATACCATACCTGTTAGGTATTGTTTAAAAGAGGAGGCGAAGTACCTAAGTAGCTGATAAATATAGAGGGGGTAACAAATGACCTGTTCAAAATGTTCTTCCAAAATGTATTTGACCAGCTTGAATTACGAAACAAACGGGATGGATAATTTCTCCATCATCACGGACACCCATTTTTACAAGTGCCCCATTTGCGGAAGCCAGCACTTCTTCAAAACGGAAGGGCCTAAGAAAACCTTCGTATTCGGCCAGAAAATCAAAGGGGTTCCGGTGGATATGGATTAGAGGGGGCTCCGGGACGCAACCCCATTGGAACACTTCACGAACCGGCATTTTTCCTCACAACCGGGGCGGTTGTCGGTGCAGGGCTCCACGTGTATGATCACGTCGGCGTGGGAGATCTGGCTTTCGATCTCTTTTTCGATGTGGTCCGCTATGTCATGAGCCTCGGCAATAGTCATCTCCCGACAGGTCACCAGATGGAGATCAATCAGTTTCTGGGAACCGGCCCGCCGCGTTCGGAGCTTGTGATAACCGATGATGGTGGGTGAATGGCTCAGAACGATTCTGTCGATATCCCGCCGGAATTCCTCGGGGATATCTCTATCAATGAGGGCATCCAGCGAACTCCGGAAGATACGGTAGGCGGCCGCCATAACCCATGCCCCGATGACGATCGCGATCAGACGATCGAAGATGATCAATCCCGTCCACTGGGACAAACCCAGGGCCACCAGAACGCCGCTGTTAGTATAGGTATCGACACTGAAATGAAGGGCGTCGGCTTTGAGGAGTGGAGAATCCGTTTCCCGTCCGACCCGGGCCAGGCGCCGCCCCACCAGATAACTGATCAAAACCGAAAAGAGTATCGCCCCGATGCTCCAGTCAAAATCAGGCACTTCCTCAACGTAAAGCATCCGCCTCACCCCTTCTCCAATCAGCAAAGCACCGGCAAGACCGATCAATCCGGCCTGAAAGAAGGAGGCCACGTTTTCAATCTTGCCGTGACCGTACGGGTGCTCCGAATCGGCAGGCTTGAGTGACTCTTTCATGGAGAAATAGTTGAGACTGGAGGCAAAGAGGTCCATCAGTGAGTCGACCCCGGCGGAGAGCATCCCCAGGGAATGGAAGATGACCCCGACGGAGGTCTTGAGGATAGCCAGAAAGAGCGCAGCCGCCACAGAGAGGCGTGCCGCTTCCATCTTTCGAATATGGTCCGCTTTTTCCAAGACGCCGTCCTGTGTGACCATGAAATGCAGAGATGTGTTTCTCACCGTGAGCGAGATTCCAGATCCAGAAGCCATCCCTTGGTTCTCGCGCCACCCCGATAACCGCCGATGGATCCGTCTTTCGCAATGACCCGGTGACAGGGGATGAGGAGCGGGACCGGGTTACGGGCGCAAGCATTGCCCACCGCCCGGGATGCACGGGGCTTTCCGACACGTTCAGCCACCCACTGATAGCTCCGTACCTCACCGCAGGGAATCTCCTGCAGTGCCTGTAAAACATGGTTCTGGAAATGGGACAGACCGGTCAGATCAGCAACCAGATCTATGGCCGGGCTCGCCCCTTCGAGAAAACGGCGAAAGGGGGCCGATACCCGCGGCTCCTCCTCACCGTAAAAATCCGGTGGTATACCGAAACGCCGGCGAAGCGTCTCCGCAAGGGCGGTTTTTTCCCGGAGGGAGAAGGAAACGGCGCACACCCCCCGTTCAGTGGTACACACCCAATGGGTGCCGAGGGGAGACGAGAATTTTCTGCAATTCACCATTCGGTTCGTCCCAATTCCGATACATGACAATCCCGCGCTTCGGTCCGTTTTCAATCTACATGAAAAAACACAAGGCAGGCAAACAGTTTTTTCCCTCCTTTTGATCTTGACACCTTTCCCTCCCATATTATATATTTCTCGCCACTCATGTCGGTTTGAAAGGAGTGGTTCAATGAACGTTATTCTGAAAGAGAACGTAGAAAATCTGGGCCAGATCGGAGAACAGGTCCGCGTGAAGGCCGGATATGCGCGCAACTATCTGATTCCCCAGGGAATGGCCATTGAAGCGACGGTCCGGAATCTCAAGAATCTGGAACATCTGAAGAAGCTGGTGCAAGACAAGATCGATAAAACACTCAAGAGCGCTGAGTCTTTGGCCAGAAGAATCGAATCGATCTCCATCACCCTTTCCCAGAAAGTGGGAGAGAATGAGCGCCTGTTCGGCTCCATAACCACCATGACGATTGCTGCCGCTCTGGAGGAGGAGGGGATTGAGATCGACAAGAAGAAAATCCTTCTTGAAGAGCCGATCAAACAACTTGGCGTCTACACAATCCCCATCAAGCTGCATCCCGAATTGACTGCAGACTTGAAGGTGTGGGTTGTGGAAGAAAGCTGATCACACGATTCGGCCCTTTAGATCCCAAACCTTTTTCATTCGTCATCGCACCAGGTGTAGCGTTTATCCCTTCCCCGTGGTGATCGGTCTATTTTACCTCGAATTGGGCCCTTCTGAAGATGAAGGTAACAGACATTGCTCCCGTCCGGAAAGATTTTAGAGAAAGTCCCCCCTCAGAACACGGAAGCCGAACAGGCCATACTCGGTGCTGTCCTGCTTCAAAACGCTTCCCTCAACAAAGCCCTGGAACACATTTCTCCCGACGATTTTTACAAGGGGGCCCACCAAAAGATCTTCGCCGCCATGATCGCCATGAGCGAAAGCGGCGAAGCCATCGATTTGGTGACTCTCCGGGAATTCCTCGTGCGCAAGGGAACCATCGATGCCGTGGGCGGTGCTTCCTACCTGAGCCAGCTTGCCGATGTGGTACCGACGGCCGCCAACATCCACCACTACATCCGTATCGTCAAGGAAAAGTCGATTTCCCGGCGGCTGATCCATGTGGCCACCGATATCGTACGGGAAGGCTTTGAGGAAAAACGGGGCGTCGAGGAACTCCTTGAATTTGCCGAGAAGGGCATTTTCGAAGTCACCGGTCAGAAGATTCGACAGGGCTTTGTGAACATCGGATCGATCTTGAAGGACAGCTTCGAGGTCATTGAAAGCCTCTACGAAAAGAAAGAAATGGTCACCGGGGTCCCTACAGGGTTCACCGACCTGGACCGGAAAACTTCGGGATTGCAGTCTTCCGACCTGATCATCGTGGCCGGCCGCCCCTCCATGGGGAAAACGTCACTCTGTCTGAACATTGCCCAGCATGTGACCACCAAGGCCAAGCGGCCGGTGGCCTTCTTCTCTCTGGAAATGTCCAAGGAGCAGCTGGTCCTTCGCATGCTCTGCGGAGAGGCCCGGGTCGATGCCCACCGTCTCCGGACGGGACAACTGGGCAAATCCGATTGGCCGCGCCTGACAACGGCGGCAGGGGTCCTCTCGGAAGCGCCTTTCTTCATTGACGATACGCCCGCCATCTCGGTCCTGGAAATGCGGGCCAAGAGCAGACGTCTCGTGCAGGAGCAGGGACTCGCCCTGATTGTTGTCGACTACCTCCAGCTCATGCGGGGCCACGTCGGGTCGGAACGGCGGGAACAGGAAATCTCCGAGATATCCCGATCCTTGAAAGCCCTGGCCAAGGAATTGAACGTGCCGGTCATGGCCCTGTCCCAGCTGAACCGCAGCCTGGAGTCCCGGACCGACAAGCGGCCCATGCTGTCGGATCTGAGGGAATCGGGAGCCATAGAACAGGACGCCGATGTGATTCTCTTCGTCTATCGGGACGAAGTGTACAAGGAGACCGAGGAAAACATTGGAAAGGCTGAGCTGATCATCGGCAAACAAAGGAACGGCCCCACGGGCATCGTGGATCTCCACTTCGAAAAGAAATATACGTTGTTCCAGAATTACTCACCCCGGGAACAGGAAATGGTTCATGCCGAGTCCACGACCTACACGGGCTGAGGTCGATCTGGATGCTCTCCGGCACAACCTGGAGCAGGTCAGAAATCTGGTCGGCCACCAACGGGAAATCCTGGCCGTCGTCAAAGCCGACGCTTACGGCCATGGCGCCGTCGTCATTGGCCGCGCTTTGGGAAGATGGGGGATTCGCTTTTTCGGCGTGGCCACAGTCGAAGAAGGGATGGAGCTGCGTCGATCGGGGCTTCAGGGATCCATCACGGTGCTCGGCGGTGTCTTTCCCGAACAGTTCCCTCAGCTCCTGGAATATGGGCTGACGCCCACCCTTTACCGCCTGGAATGGGCTGACAAGCTCTCGGCCATGGGAGAAGCGAGGGGGGAAAAGATCCCGGTCCAGGTCAAGATCGATACCGGCATGGGCCGGCTCGGCATTCTCTGTACCGGCGCCGTGGACACCGTCGAGAAAATGGGTCATCTTCCAGGGCTCGATCTGGCAGGTATTTTTTCACATTTTGCCTTTGCCGGCCTGGAAGACCGATCCTTTGTCCAAGAGCAGCTGGCGCGCCTCCTGGAACTGAAGGGGGCCCTGATGGAGCGGAACATTCATGTCCCCCTGTGGCACCTGTCCAACAGCGGCGCCGTCATCGATTTCCCGGCCTCCCTGTTCAACATGGTGCGGCCGGGCATCATGCTGTATGGGTATCCCCCATCTTCAGACTTAGAGGGCAAGATCGACTTAAAGCCCGTCCTCTCCTGGAGAACCCGGATCGTCCATCTCAAGAAGGTGCCTGCGGAAACACCTCTCAGCTACAACCATACTTACCGTACACGCCGGGAGAGCCTGATCGCCACGCTCCCCGTGGGTTACGCCGACGGTTACTCCCGCCGTCTTTCCAACCGCGCGGAAGTGCTCGTCCGGGGCAGGCGGGCACCCCTGGTCGGCCGTGTAACCATGGACATGGTCCTCATCGACGTCACCGACATCGACCTGGCGACCGTAGGAGACGAAGTCACGCTTTTGGGCCGGGATGGTGACGATCGGATCACCGCTATCGAACTGGGGAGATGGGCGGATACCATTGCCTACGATGTGCTCTGCGGGATCGGCCGCAGGGTGCCCCGTTTCTACAAGGGCACTGAGACACCGGGTCAGCCGGGCTAGAGTCCCGCGGTGCCGCCGGAACAGTGGCCGCGGTTGACGGGGCAAAAGAAAGGACACTCTGTGATCCGACTGTTGGAAAATGCGGGACGTCGCCTACTCGCTTTTATGGAAGAAGTGGGGAAGGTCGTGGCCCTCCTGACCAACGCCACGGTCTGGGGGTTTCGGCGCCCTCTCTATCTTAGAAATACGATCAAGCAGATGCTCGAGGTCGGCGTCAACTCCATACCCGTCGTTTTGATCACCGCGACTTTCACCGGCATGGTGCTGGCCCTGCAGACCCATACGGGCTTCCAGCGTTTCAACGCGGAAAGTCTTGTGGGCACCGTCGTGGCCCTCTCCATGACCCGGGAGTTGGGCCCCGTTTTGACCGGACTGATCGTGGCGGGCCGCGCCGGTTCTGCCATGGCCGCGGAACTGGGGACCATGCGGGTCACGGAGCAGATCGATGCACTCCATTCGCTGGCGACAAACCCGGTCAAATACCTGGTCGTCCCCCGCCTCGTGGCAGGCGTGGTGATGCTGCCCGTTATGACCGTCTTGTCGGACATTGTCGGCATTTACGGCGGGCTCTTTGTCAGTGTCACCGTCCTCGATGCAAACCGGACCATTTATATTAAGAGGACATGGGATTTCCTCGAGTTCAACGACGTGTACAGCGGGCTCTTCAAGGCGGCGGTCTTCGGCCTGATCATCGCCCTTGTGGGTTGTTATAAAGGGTTTTATACCCGGGGAGGGGCCGAAGGGGTGGGCAAAGCCACCACGGGCTCCGTGGTGATTTCATCGATGATGATCCTGATTTCCGATTACTTACTCACGGCCATTATCTTCTAGCCCGGATATTGCATGACCAGGCTTGGCTTGCCGCCGGCACAGACGGACAAATCATGATTAAAGTCGTCGATCTTCACAAATCTTTTCGGGGGAAAAAGGTTCTCCAGGGCGTGAATCTGGAAGTCCGGGAAGGTGAAAGCCTGGTCATTATCGGAGGGAGCGGTTCCGGAAAGAGCGTCCTCATCAAGCACATCATCGGGATCCTTCGACCCGACGAAGGGCGAATCTATGTCGGCGGTGACGACATCGCCCAGATGAACGAGCAGGAACTCAATGTGGTGAGAAAAAGGTTCGGCATGCTCTTTCAGGCGGCGGCGCTCTTTGACTCCCTCAGCGTCTGGGAGAACGTGGGGTTCGGTCTGAAACAGCACACCACCCTATCGGACGCTGAAATCCGCAGTGCCGCGACGGAGAAGCTGGCTATGGTCGGTCTCCACAACATTGAAGATCTCCGGCCTTCGGAACTCTCCGGAGGGATGCAGAAAAGGGTGGGTCTAGCCAGGGCCATTGCCATGGAGCCGGAGATCCTCTTGTACGACGAGCCGACCACCGGTCTAGACCCGATCAATGCTGATATGATCAACGACCTGATTATCGCCATGGGTGAAAAGCTGAATGTCACGTCGGTGGCGATTACCCACGACATGACCAGCGCTTACAAAATAGCAGACCGCATCGCCATGCTTTACCAGGGGCGGGTGATTGAGGTGAAAACACCGGAGGAAATACGGGAGACGGAAAACCCCTATGTCCGGCAGTTTATTTCGGGAAAAGCCGAGGGGCCGATTACCGAAGATCTTCAGAAAGAGCTCACCGAGAGGAGTGGCAGATGAAACTGAGTGCAGAAGCCAAGGTAGGCCTTCTGGTCTTTGCGGGCATCATGCTGCTGACCTATATGTCTTTTCAGGTCGGCGAATTCAATATGGGCCGAAAAAAGGGTCAAACCTTCGACATCATATTCGATTCGGCCTCAGGACTGAGCAAAGATGCTTCCGTGCAGATCGCCGGCGTGGAAGTCGGCAAAGTCACGACCATCTTCCTGCAGGAAGGGAAAGCCCACGTGACTGTCCGCCTCGACAAGGAGACCCCCATTCCCGACGATTCGAGAGCCGTCATCCGCTCCGTGGGTCTCCTCGGCGACAAGCACGTGGATATCCAGCTTGGCCAGTCTGACAGAACGCTGGCCAAGGGTGAAACCATCAGCTCACCGCCCACAGGGGAGGACATCAACCGACTGGTGGGACAGCTCTCCTCCATTGCGGAAGACATGAAAGCCGTTTCCACCTCTTTAAAAGGCGCCTTGGGTGGCGAGGAGGGCGAGAAATCGCTCCGGGAAATCGTCGGGAACTTCCGGGATCTGAGCGGCACCCTGACGCGGGTCGTGACGCAGAATGAAGAGCGGTTGGACCGTATTCTCACCCATATTGATGATATGAGTGCCAACCTGAACGAGACGGTCCGTTTAAACCAGGAGACTTTCTCCCGGACCCTGTCCAATGCCCAGGGAGCCAGCGCATCACTCAAGAACATATTCAACAAGGTCGACCAGGGTGAGGGGACCCTGGGACGGCTGGTCAACGAGGATGCCCTGTCGGAGAACCTCAACGAGGCCCTCGTCTCCGCCAACGATGTCCTGGGGGTCAAAAAGAAATACGAAACCTTTGTCTCCCTTCGAAGCGAGGAACTCGTAGAACTGGATGACTCCAAAGGGTACGTCTCCTTGAAACTTCAGCCTCGGAAAGACAAATTCTACCTCTTCGAACTGGTGAGCCCGGAAAAAACCAAGGGAGATTTTTCCGAGAGCACCACGGTAAGCCAAATCACCAACACAGGGCCAGGGTCGGGATCCGAATTTTTTCCCACCAACGTAACCCAGACGATTCATAAACAAAGAACATCTGACGACCTCATGTTTACGGCCATGTTTGGCAGGACGTTTGGCCAGACCTCTTTTCGAATCGGGCTGGAAGAGAACACCGGAGGTATCGGTATCGACCACAGACTCCTGAGCAACCGCCTGGGGCTTCACTTCGACATCTGGGATTTTGAAGGTGAAAACAGCTTCGGCGGCAGCGCCCACGCCAAGTTCCGGACGGATTTCAATTTTCTCAAATATTTCTATGTCAATGCGGGATTCGACAATTTCCTGAACAATGAGGACTCCTCCCTCTTTTACGGTGCGGGAATCACGTTTAGAGACGAGGACATCAAAGACCTCTTCACCCTTCTCCCGCTGCAGTAACTCTTTTCACACCCCCTGGCTGCGCAGGGAGAGCGGCAGTCTCTGCCGTACCCTGAAGGGGCCGGCAGAGCGGCAGGGCAGTTTTCGGACCGAAACAGACGGTGATCATGATGGCCAAGATTAAGAACCTCTATGTCTGCCAGGTGTGCGGAAATCAGGCCCACCAGTGGGTGGGGCGGTGCGCTGACTGCGGTGAATGGAACACCTATATGGAAGAGCGAAGCCTTCCAGTGGCGCATTTGTCGGCCGTCGGTACAGCACGGCCGCTTGCTCTGACCGAGATCACCATGGACGAGGAAGAACGGACAGCCATCGGGCTTTCCGAAATGGACCGTGTCCTGGGAGGCGGTCTGGTGCAGGGGTCCGTTTCCCTGGTCGGAGGCGACCCGGGTATCGGCAAATCGACGCTTCTCCTCCAGGTGGCGGAAATGCTGGGGCGGAAAGGGAAACAGGTTCTCTACGTATCGGCGGAGGAATCGCTGCGCCAGATCAAGCTCCGGGCTGATCGGCTCCAGGTTTCATCTCCCAACCTCAAACTTCTGGCCGAAAGTTCCCTTGAAAGAATCCTGCAGGTGATCGCCGAGACTGTCCCGGCGGCGGTGGTCATCGATTCGGTCCAGACGGTTCATACCGCGGCCATCCAGTCGGCCCCGGGCTCGGTGAGTCAGGTCCGGGAAGTGGCCGGCATGCTCACGGCGACGGCCAAGGATAAGAACGTCGCCCTCTTTCTGATCGGCCATGTCACCAAGGACGGCAGTATCGCAGGCCCCCGGGTCATGGAGCATATCGTAGACACGGTGCTCTACTTTGAAGGGGATCAGGGACATACCTTCCGGATCCTTCGCACCATGAAGAACCGTTTCGGCTCCACCCAGGAGATCGGCGTCTTCGAAATGAAGGAGCAGGGGCTGGTGCAGGTGGAAAATCCCTCGCAGATGTTCCTGGCCGAAAGACCTCACGCGGTCACGGGGTCGGTGGTGGTGCCAAACCTCGAAGGGACTCGGCCGATTCTGGTGGAACTTCAGGCACTGGTTGCTCCCGTGGAGTTCGGCGTTCCCAGAAGAACGACGACCGGTGTCGATCGCAACCGGGTCAACCTGCTCATGGCGGTGCTGGAAAAACGATGCGCCATCCCGCTCCAGAACCAGGATATCTTTGTCAACGTGGTCGGCGGCATGACCCTGAGCGAGCCGGCGGCCGACCTGGCCATCATCGCCGCCGTGGCGTCCAACTTCCGGGGTGTTGCCATAGAGGAGAAGACCTTTCTCTTTGGTGAAGTCGGGTTGGGCGGAGAAGTCAGAGCCGTCAGCCGTCCCCAGGCCAGAATTGGTGAAGCGGCGAAACTCGGATTTCAGAGATGTATTCTCCCCCGCCGCTGTTTGGGAGAAAAGGGGGAGAGAAAAATGGAGGTGATCGGCATCGATTCCATCGAAGACCTTCTGAATATTCTCTTTTGAGGAACACCATGCTTCGGGATTTACGGATTCAGGACTTTGCCATTATCGACGATCTAAATCTCTCCTTCGACCGGGGTCTGAACATTATCACCGGTGATTCGGGTGCAGGGAAATCGATCCTTGTCGGTGCCGTGGGTCTCATCCTCGGCGGACGGGGATCGGTCGACATGATTCGCACCGGCGCCGACCGGGCCCGGATCACCGCCCGATTCGACTTGAGTCGTGCCCCGGACCAGATGGCCCAGATTGGCGGGCTGGGCATGGAAATTGAGGACGGGGAACTGGTGGTGCAGCGAACGGTGAGCCGCGCGGGCAAAGGGAAGGTGACCGTCAACGGCGACCCCGCGACCGTCGGCCTTCTGGAAAAGATTTTCGCCTCTCTGGTCGACATTCACGGCCAGCATGAGCACCATTCCCTTTGCAACCGGGAACACCACATTACCCTCCTCGACGCCTTCGGCGCCATGACCGATTTGGTTGGTCGCTACCGCGACAAACATGGGGAGCTCCTGAAGGTCCGGGAAGAGTTGGAACGGATCGACCGGGAGGCCCAGGACCGGGAGCGCCGTATCGATTTTCTCCGTTATCAGATCGATGAAATAGACGGCGTCGCGCCGATCCTGGGGGAAGAAGAAGGGTTGATGCAAGAGCTGAGCATTCTCGCCAATGCCGAGCAGATTCGCCGCCTCGGCGATGAGGCCTACGCCCTGCTCTATGACGCCGAGGATGCCTTGACCGATCGGTTGGGGCAGGTCCTGGCGCGGCTGCGGGAACTGGGATCCCTCGACGGGCGAGCGGAACCGATGGCCGCCCAGGGAGAAGAAATCAAATACGTGCTGGAAGATCTCTCCCGATCGCTGCGGGATCACATTTCCGCCATCGAATCGGACCCGGACCGCCTCGGCC
>CAYUBU010000375.1:0-3632 GCA_964443105.1 uncultured Nitrospirota bacterium | reverse complement strand
GTAATTTTTGGTACCCCCGAGAGGATTCGAACCTCCGACACCAGGAATCGGAGTCCTGCGCTCTATCCAACTGAGCTACGGGGGCGTGGGTGAAGACTATTTCTGAATAAATTAATCACTCATCGGAGCTTTGTCAAAAGCCCCGGATCCCAGGCGGGCTTTTTCCGAAGCGCCTAGTGCCTGAAGTGGCGCATCCGGGTAAACACCATGGCCATATTATACTCATTGGCCGCTGCGATCACTTCATCGTCCTTGATCGATCCGCCCGGTTGGATCACCGCTGTGGCGCCCGACTTGGCTGCTTCATCGATGCCGTCCCGGAAGGGGAAAAAGGCATCCGATGCCAGGGCGCACCCTTCGGTCGGACTCAACGCCTTGGCAATGGCCAGGCGGGTGGAATCGACCCGGCTCATCTGTCCGGCCCCGATCCCCACGGTGCGGTCCTGCCGGGTCAGGATGATGGCATTGGACTTCACATGTTTGGCCACCTTCCAGGCGAAGGCCATGGCCTGGAGTTCCTGTTCCGTCGGTTTTCTCTTGGAGACGATTTCCAGATCCCGCACACTCACGCTCCCCAGATCCCGATCCTGGTAGATGAGCCCGCCGAGCAGCTTCTTCAGGTCCTTTTCGCCCGAGCGCTCCCGCCCCCAGATCTCCACCTCCAGCACCCGGATGTTGTCCTTGGTTTTGAAGGCTTGCAAAGCAGCCGGATCGTATCCGGGGGCAATGACCACCTCCACGAAGGTGGAGACGATTTCTTTGGCCGTGGCTTCATCCACGGGACGGTTGAAGGCAAGGACACCGCCGAAGGCCGACACGGGATCGGCGTCCCGGGCCATGACATAAGCGTCCCGGAGTTCGCTGGCCGTGGCGACGCCACAGGGGTTGTTGTGTTTGATAATGACGGCGGCCTGGTCGTCAAACTCCTTCACCAGTTCCAGGGCCGAGTTGGCATCCAGGTAATTGTTGAAGGACATGGCCTTGCCCTGATGGATGGCGGCATTGGAAACGCTCGGTTCATGATTGTTGAGCCCTTTGTAGAATGCCCCCTGCTGATGGGGGTTTTCTCCATATCTGAGTTCCGTGACTTTTTCATAGGTGAGGGTCAGCTGCTCGGGAAAGGCCGGCTGTCCGCCCCGGGAAGAGAGATAAGATGAAATCATGCCGTCGTAACGGGCTGTATGGGCGAATACCTTGCACGCCAGTTCATATCGGGACTTGAGCGAAAGGTCGCCGTCGTTCTTTTCCATCTCCTCCAGGACCCGGTCATAGTCATCGGGGTCGACGATCACCGTGACGTCGGGATGGTTCTTGGCTGCTGAGCGGAGCATAGCGGGCCCGCCGATGTCGATGTTTTCGATGGCATCGTCCAGGGTACAGTCGGGCTTCGCAATGGTCGCTTCAAAGGGGTAGAGGTTTACCAGTACCAGGTCGATCGGTTCGATCTCCTGTGCCTCCATCTGGTCCACATGGTCCGGCTGGCTTCGCTTGCCCAGCAGGCCGCCATGAATTCTGGGATGGAGGGTTTTGATCCGTCCGTCGAGCATTTCCGGGAATCCCGTGTAGTCCGAAACCGACCGGACGGCGATCCCTTCCGTGTTGAGGAGCTTGGCGGTGCCTCCGGTGGAGAGGATCTCGAACCCCATGATTTTTAGCTTCTTGGCGAATTCTACGATTCCCCGTTTGTCCGAGACACTGATCAATGCCCTTTTCATGAAGGCCTCCACTTTTCCGGGATGAGGGGTACGCGGTTTCCCGTTTTTCTGCAATTGATTCGGGTGGAATCTGGGAGTCGATACCGGCTGGTGTTTCCAAGGGCCGATTCGGGGAGTCTGCTGGTCTTGCCAGTCCCCCCCCGAGACCACCGAAACTCTACACGCTTTGAGCCCCATTGTCAATACCATCCGTGCCCCCCGGAGGGGCATAAATCTTGACAAAGACCCCCTGATGCAATACTATCACGGTGTTTTTCCGAGGAGACCCATGAAGCTGATTGAGCAAGTCTGGAAAGGGCTGGAGCAGGATCTGGCGGGCGTGGAATCGTGCATGCAAGCCAACCTGAAGAGCAACGCGCCCCTCATTGCCGAGGTGGGACTCCATCTCCTCCGGGGCGGCGGAAAGCGGATCCGCCCGCTCCTTCTGCTCCTCTCCGCCAAGGCCTGCGGATACGAAGGGGACCGCCATTATCTGCTGGCCAGTATTGTGGAATATATTCACACCGCCTCACTTCTCCACGACGACGTGGTAGATGAAGCGGTCATGCGCCGGGGGCAGAAGTCGGCCAACCGGCTCTGGGGCAACCAGGCGAGCATCCTGGTGGGAGACTACCTCTACAGCAAGGCCCTCTATCTGGCCGTCAGGGAACGCAACCAGGAAATTATGGATGTGCTCTCCGAGGCGACCACCATCATGTCCGAGGGCGAGGTCATGCAGCTTTCCCATATCGGGAATCTCGATATCTCCGAAGACGATTACCTGCAGGTGATTACCAACAAGACGGCCATGCTCATTGCCGCGTCCTGCAAGCTGGGGGCCATCATTGCCGGGGCCGACCCGTCGGTGAAAGACGCCATGGCGTCTTTCGGCATGAATATCGGGATTGCCTTTCAGCTCATCGATGATGCCCTCGACTATTCGGCCCAGGAATGGAAACTCGGGAAGGAGGTCGGCAAGGATCTCCAGGAGGGGAAGGTGACGCTGCCCCTGATTCACGTGCTGAGAAACGCGTCGGGCGAGGAGGCGGCGCGGATCCGGGGGATCTTCGAGAAGGCAGAGATCGACAGTGACGATCTGGAGTATCTCTTTCAATCCATCGACCGGCACAAGGCTATCGATTACACCATGGACCGCACCCAGGTCTATGTGCAAAACGCCAAATCCGCCCTCGATTGCTTCCCCAGTTCCTCCGCGAAGGACGCCCTCCTCGCCGTTTCTGATTTCATCTATAATCGGGAACTCTGAGATTGATTCCGCCGAAAAGACGCCCCTTCACCGCTGACTGTCTTCACCTCTCCCGCGGCCATGCCCTTCCCGCCGAAGCAGGAGGGACTGCCCGGGGCTTCGATCGGCGCTTTGCGCCCCTCGGGGATCTTGCCCGGCGGTGCCGGTGGCGGGCGGCAGGTCTTGTGCCTGCGTTTGCTGCCCTCCTGGTTCTGTTTCAGATGGCCGGGTGCCGGCCGCCGGAGCCCGAGCCGGTCAAACGGGAACAGATCCTCATGGGGATCCCCGTCTCCATCACCATTGCGGGGGCGGAGAAGGTGCGGGCCCATGGCGCCGCGGAGCTGGCCTTCCGGGAGATCGCACGGATCGATCAAATGATGAGCACCTATCTGCCGGAGAGCGATATCTCACGGCTCAACGGTGCCGCGGGAACCGACTGGGTTCCCATTGACCCCGAGCTCGCCTATGTCATAAAAGAGAGCCGCCGGTACAGTGAGTTGTCCCAGGGGGCTTTTGATATCACTTACAAACCGCTGAGCAAACTCTGGCGGTTTGAGCCTGGAAGCCGGCCCCCGGCACCGGAGGCGGTTCAGGCGATCCTTCCGCTGGTCGATTACCGGGCGGTGCTCCTGGATGACACGGGTCGCGGGAGACTGGATAAACCGGGTATGGCCATCGGACTCGGCGGCATT